>JAJXWG010000033.1 GCA_021781695.1 Pseudomonadota bacterium | reverse complement strand
GGAGACAACGATACGGCTGCCGCCTGCGCGTTTGGCCGACTTCATTGCATGGTCCGCTCTTTCAAGACAGGCATGCGGAAATTCGTTTGTGCCAAGCGTTGCGATGCCCAGGCTGGCTGAAGGTCGGAGCATAAGATTGTTCAAGGAAAGTGGAGCCTGGATTGCGTCAAGCAAAGTGTCAGCAAGTTGCTCCGCCTGATCCGGATCTTCAGCCAGAGACAGATGGACGAACTCATCTCCTGCCATGCGAAACCAGAGCGTGTCAGTGCCGGTCATGTCCTGCAATCGACTGGCGACCTGAAAGATCAGCATGTCGCCGCCCTGGTGTCCGCAAGACTCATTGACCAGTTTGAACCGGTCCAGCGAGACCCAGACTGCAAAGAGCCGGCGTTCGGGTGTCGCTTGCTTGGCAAGTTGCGAAATCTTGTTGAAACAAGCGGCACGATTCAGGAAGCCGGTGATTGGATCAGTCGACGATGCTTTTATGTTTTGATGATGGATTGATGGCATGAGCGCAGCTTAGTAGGCAGAACCTGCTGTTGTCAAGGATGTTGCCGGGGATTGAGTGCTTGAAATAAGGAAACTTGTCCCCACACTCAAGCCCAATGAATAAGTCTGGAGTGTGGCGGATCATGAAGCGTATTTTCTTGTTTGTCCTGACCAATCTTGCGGTCCTGTTTGTGATCAATATCACCCTGCGTCTATTGGGGGTTGATCGCGTGCTGGATCAAAGCGGGGCTATCAATTTTAACGCGCTGCTATTGTTGTCGCTGGTGATTGGGTTTTCCGGCGCAATCGTTTCTCTGTTCATGTCTAAGTGGTCTGCCAAGCACATGGTGGGCGCTGTGGTAATCACGGCGCCCGCTGATTCTGCGGAACAATGGCTGATGGAAACCGTCCGGCGACAGGCGCAATCTGCGGGCATTGGCATGCCGGAAGTGGCGATCTACGATGCGCCGGATGTCAATGCGTTTGCCACCGGCTGGAACCGGAACAATGCGTTGGTGGCTGTGAGCACGGCGCTGCTTCACGGCATGAGCCGCGATGAAGCAGAAGCGGTTCTGGGTCATGAAATCAGCCATGTTGCCAACGGCGACATGGTGACGTTGACGCTGATTCAGGGCGTGGTGAATACCTTTGTGGTGTTTTTTGCCAAACTGATAGGCATATTCGTGGACTCGCTGCTGCGCCGGGACAGCAACGAGCGCGGTCCGGGCATCGGCTCATTCGTGGCGGAAATCGCGGCACAGCTGGTGCTGGGCGTGCTGGCCAGCATGATCGTGTTGTGGTTTTCACGCCATCGCGAATTTCGCGCGGATGCGGGCGGCGCGGCGCTTGCAGGGCGCGACAAGATGATTGCTGCGCTGGAGCGCCTGAAGATCAACCATGAGCAGGTCTCTTTGCCGGCAGAGATGGCTGCATCGGGCATTTCGGGCGGGCACGGCATGAGCAGGTTGTTCATGACGCATCCGCCGCTGGATGAGCGCATCGCTGCGCTCAAAGCCGGGCGCTGATGTCTATTCCCGGTCCATGCGGCTGCTCTTCCAGATGGACAGCATCAGCCACACGCCGCCGATCACCGCGCTGATAAAGCCGAACAGGCCTAAAGCGGGCAAGCCAAACAGACGGGGGCCGCCAGGCACGGTCATCACGATGGAAGAACCCACGATGAGCGCGGCGACCACGATGCCGATCACCATGCGGTTGGCGGCGTTGTCGAGCTGGTTGCCGACATGGCGCAAATTGGTGACGTCGATGTGGATTTCCAGTTTGCCGCGGCGCGCGGCGCGCAGCAGTCGCGACAGGTCGTGCGGCAGACCTGCGATCAGCGACATCATCTCAGACAGCGCTCGCCCGCCGCGTTTGATCAGGGCTGATGGGGTGTATCTTGCGCGCAGCAACTCTTCCAGCATGGGCATGGCTTCGCCTGCGATATCGAAATCGGGATCGAGCTCGCGTCCCATGCCTTCCAGCGAGATGAAGGCCTTGATCAGCAAGGCAAGGTCGGCAGGCAGCATCAGCTGATGCTGGCGCAATATGGCCACCGTGTCGGAAAGCATGGTGCCCAGGCTTAACTGCTTTAGCGGCACGCCGTGATACTGGTCGAGGAAGGTCTGGATTTCCAGCGTGAGCGCCGCCTCATCCTGCACGCCGTCTCCTGTCCAGTCCAGCAACACGTCGAGCACCCTTTTGGGTTCATGGCGCACCAGTCCCAGCAACAGGTGGATCAGCTGTTCGCGGCGCTCGTCGGTTAAACGCCCTATCATGCCGAAGTCGATGAAGGCGATGCGATTGTCAGGCAAATAGAACACGTTGCCGGGGTGAGGGTCGGCATGAAAGAAACCGTCTTCGACGATCATCTTCAATACTGCGTGAGCGCCGCGACGTGCCAACAGTTTGCGGTCCAGTCCCGCTTTGTCAACAGCCGCGAGCTGGCGGCCAGGTATGCCTGAAATATATTCCTGCACGCATACCTTTTCGCCGGTCCACTGCCAGTAAACGCGCGGGATCACGATGAGCGGCACGCCCGATGTATCCAGATAATCTGCAAAATTCTGTGCAATGCGTTCGGCATTTCGGCATTCAACCGAAAAATCCAGTTCGCGTCTTAACGACAGCGCAAACTGACGAACCACTTCTTTGGGGCGGAAGCTGCGCAACTCGGGACTTTCCGATTCGGCAAGCTCTGCAAGCCTGGCAAGCCAGCGCAAGTCTGCTTCGATCACGGGCCTGATACCAGGGCGGCGAACCTTGATCACGACTTCATTGCCATCCTCTGTCCTCGCGCGATAAACCTGCGCAATCGAGGCTGCGGCCAGCGGCTCCGGATCGAAATGCGCAAATACTTCTTCCGGCGCGGTACCCAGGTCTTCGCTTAGCTGCTCCCGAATATCGGCGTAGGGAACAGGGGGGGCGCTGTCCTGCAGCTTGCCGAATTCAGCGATCCAATCGGGCTCGAACAAGTCCACGCGCGTGGCAAGCAACTGGCCCAGCTTGACGAAGGTCGGCCCCATTTCTTCGAGCGCACGCCGCACCCTGACGGGTGCGGGAAGGTTCGCGTGTTCAGACTTGTTGTGCCGGTGAAATCCGGCGCGATCCAGTGCATGCGTTACCCCCATCCGGTTGACAATGTCACCAAAGCCGTAGCGGATCATGATGGTGGCGATGTCGTGCAGGCGGGATAAATCGCGTACCGCCGCCAGGGCCTGCAATAGCATCAGCTACCCTTGTCGGCAGGTTTGATGTGTTCGGCTACTCCGGTGAGCACACCTGCGGTGATTTTCCGCAACAGATCGGAAGTGGCCTGGGCAAGATGCAGGCCTGCTACTGCTTGAGTGCGTCCGGTGGCCTTGAGCTGGTGTGTGATGACAGACAGCGTTTCTTTGAGCTGTGCGCCAACCGCGGAACCCTGAGTGCGGCTGTGGGCTACGATGTCGTGCAGGATTTCCCCTGCCACATCCTTAGCGCTTGAAGCGGAGGTCTGCAAGGTTTCCAGGAACATGGTTTCGATGTTTTGCAGATCGGCGCGCGCACTCGCCAGATCATCGTTTGAAAATTCCTGAGCGCGGCCTGCCGCTTCTTCCAAGGCGAGCTTGGCTGCGGAAACGATTTGCGCCAGCGCGCCATCCAGTCCTGCGACTGCCTGCTTGAGCTGCGCGCGCGCAGTGCTTGCCTGTGCGGAAGACAAATTCAACTCCTTCTGCACGGCAGCTCTTGCACCGCGCAACACGCTGGCAGAGATCTTCTGCAGGGATTCGATGTCAAGAGAATGTGCGTCAATGCGGCGTAAAGTCAGCTGCTTGACTTGCTCCTGAACATCATGGCCCTGTTCGATTGCATTTTTTACGTCGGCTTCCAGTGTATCGTTCGGCATGATGTTCCTCCTCTTGGTGAGTAGCCTGTCTGAAGTTCTCTGAAATACCCGCTGCCAGTAGCCTGATGAAATTATCTGCTCAATTTGGCATGAGATCAAATGATTTGAAAAAACCAGCAGCGCTGGCTATTTCTTGTTTGGAGCCTGGGGGGCCGGTTTTTCGGCGGGCTCGCTGTCCGTATTGTCGTAGTCGTCATACGACTCGCGCGGCGGGTTGCCGTCGTATACCAGATTCTGCCTGCGCTGCAGGTAGGCATCGCGGATGAACGCATAGCGATCCAGTATTGCGCCCTCCATGACTTTCTCGTCTGCCAGCAATTGCTGGCGGCGGTTGATCATGTCGGTCAGATATAACTGGTTGCGGGTGCGTATTTTGGGTACGTCGCGATATAGCGGACTTGTAATGCCGTCGGCGTACAGGCCTATGCCGTCGCGGAACGAGCTCGGTCCCAGGACGGGCAGCATGAGATAAGGGCCGCTATGGATGCCCCAATAACCCAATGTCTGGCCGAAATCCTCGTCGTGTTTGGGAAGTTGCATGGATGCGACATCCACCAGTCCGCCTATCCCGAGTGTGGAATTGACCAGCACGCGCATGCCGTCGGAGAAGCCTTGCTTTAATTTCAGTTGCAGCAGATCGTTGACTGTAACGACCACATCGTTCAGGTTGGAAAAGAAATTGGTGACCATCATTTTTGCGGTGTCGGGCACGATCTTGTCGTAGCCTTTTGCGACCGGCTTTGCGATGGCACGATCCAGGGTGTCGTTGAATTTATATACACCGCGGTTGAATGGCTCAAAGGGGTCTGCAGGATTGTTCGCATGGGTTGATGCGCAACCTGTCAGGACGAGCGTGGCTATTGCGAAAAAAATGCGTATCAGATTCATGGTTGTCTTGGCGGCAGATAAGTTTCAGCGATTATATAGCGGTTGCGCGCGTTGTGGCAGCAGGTGTCAGTTCGCCCGTATGCAGGCTGAATCGGCCGTGCTTTCGTTCGGCAAAATAATGCTCCAGGCTGTAGCGCACCGGTCGGAAGGCCAATTCATCCCAAGGGATTTCAGTTTCTGTGAAAAGTCTGACTTCCAGGCTTTCGGGTCCCGGAGCAAAATCCAGATCGAGCAGTTCAGCCCTGAACAAAAGGTGGACCTGGTCGATATAGGGCAGGCTGTACATCGAATATAAATCGATGATGGCGATGCGCGCAGAGGCTTCTTCCAGCGTTTCGCGCATTGCGGCCTGTGCCGTGCTTTCCCCGTTTTCCATGAAACCGCCCGGCAATGTCCATTTGCCGTACTGCGGTTCGATTGCGCGCCGGCATAGCAGAACCTTGTCCTGCCAAACGGGGATGGAGCCGATCACCAGCCTGGGATTCTGGTAATGGATGGTGCTGCATGCGGTGCAGATGTAACGCGCTCTGTTGTCGTCTGCAGGTATGCGCAACTCAACCGTGCTGCCGCATGCAGAACAGAATTTCATCACCAGAATTGCCACCAGTATTTCGCGGGTTTCCCGGCATTGCTGTCCGGGACTGAACTGTTGTTTGCAGCCAGTACGCGTTGGGTGTCGTCGCGCAATGTGGTCAGTCCCATTGCGTCATAGGCCTTGATCATGATGCCCAATGCGGCTCGCGTTGAGGGGCTGTTCGGGTAGTCGGTGAGTATGCCTTGCGCGCGGTTCACTGCGGCAATATATGCGCCGATGCGCAGGTAGAAGTCGGCGATATGCAGTTCATGTCTTGCCAATTCATTGGTCAGATATTCCATGCGCACGCGCGCGTCCGACGTATAAGGGCTGTTCGGGAAGCGCGTGATGAGGTCCTTGAAGGCATTGAACGAATCCTTGATCGACTGCGGGTCGCGTTCTGCCGTGTCCTGACCGGACAGTGTGTTCAGGAATGTGGTTTCGCCGTTGAAGGTTGCCAGCCCTTTGACATAGTAGGCGTAGTCGATGTGTGGATGGTTGGGGAATTGCTTGATGAAACGGTCCGCAGTGGATGTGGCGGAATCAGGCTCGCCGTTGCGATAATACGCATAAGCCATTTCCAGCATGGATTGCTGCGCATATTGCCCATAAGGAAAACGTGACTGCAGAGTTTCATTGGTCTTGATCGCGCCGGTGTAATCGCCGTCATCCAGTTCGCTCTTTGCCAGGCGATAAAGCTGCTCGGCGGACATGTGCTTGGTCGCGTCGGATGACTCTTCTGTCGGCAGCGGACTGAACATGTTGCAAGCAGTTAACGTAAGCAACAAAAATACGGCTAAACTATGGCGCATGACTGAATCCGAAAAAAATATGCAAGATTATAACGCACCTGACGAAGATATTATCCATTTCGTCGTGCCCTCCGATTACGCCGGACTGCGCCTTGATCAGGCGCTGGCCAGACTGCTGCCCGAATATTCGCGCAGCCGCCTGCAGGAATGGGTTAACCAGAAACAGGTATTGCTGGATGGAGTTCCTTCCATTTCCAAACAAAAAGTGTGGGGGGGCGAGAAACTCGCCGTGCTGCCACAGGTTCAATTGTCCGATCAGCCTTATCTGCCCGAGAACATTGCGCTTGACATCATTCATGAAGACGATGAGATTCTGGTGATCAACAAGCCGGCGGGTCTTGTCGTGCATCCGGGAAGTGGCAACTGGCAGGGTACGTTGCTCAATGCGCTGCTGCACCATGCGCATCAGCTTGCGGATGTGCCGCGCGCAGGCATCGTACACAGACTGGACAAGGACACCAGCGGCCTTCTGGTGGTAGCCAAGACATTGACATCCCAAACCCATCTGGTGCGCCAGCTGCAGGAGCGCAGCGTGAAGCGCGAATACCTGGCGCTGGTATATGGCGAATTGCGCAACAATGGACTGGTGGATGCGCCGATAGGCAGACATCCGTCGAATCGCATCAAGATGGCGGTGACTGGAACAGGCAAGCCGGCGGTGACTCATTACAGGGTCGAGAAGTCGTATCCAAGTTGCACACTGCTGCGCTGCACGCTGGAGACCGGGCGGACTCACCAGATACGTGTGCACATGAGCCACTTGAAGTATCCGCTGGTGGGCGATATCGTATATCTCAAAGGGCCGCAAAAGTGCGTGTCCGAGCTTCGCGAGCTGCTGACAGGCTTCCCGCGTCAGGCGCTGCATGCGACCCGTTTGGCGCTGGATCATCCTGCAAGCGGCAAAAGGATGGAATGGCATGTTCCGCTGCCGGAAGACATGCGGCAGTTGCTGAAACAAATCGAGCGAGCGCTGCATGGATCCGAATGAACATCTGATCATCCCTGACTGGCCGGCCCCTTTCAATGTAAAAGCGATGCAGACCACTAGGCGGGGAGGGGTGAGCAACGCGCCCTATGACACGCTGAATCTCGGGCTGCATGTGGGCGATTCAGCCATGGCAGTTGAGCGGAATCGCATGAGGCTAAGCCGCTTTTTCCCCGGCGAACCTGTGTGGCTTGAGCAGGTGCATGGCACGATGGTGGCAGACGCGGATGGTGCGAGCTGTCTCCCCAGGGCGGATGCCTGCATAGGCCGCCGCGGGGTGTGCGTGGTGATGACCGCAGATTGCCTGCCCATCCTGCTTTGCGACAAGGCGGGAACAGTCGTGGGTGCGGTTCATGCCGGATGGCGGGGTCTTGCGGCAGGTGTCATCGAAGCGACAACGACTGCGATGAATGTTGCGCCGGAAAGCCTGATGGCATGGCTGGGGCCTGCGATCAGTCAACCGGCATTTGAAGTGGGTGAGGAAGTGCGCGCGGCTTTTGTGGATTTGGACAGTGAAGCCGCTTCGGCTTTCGTTTCTGGTGTGCCTGGAAAATATCATGCCGATATTTATCAGCTCGCCAGAAGGCGATTGAATGTGCTCGGCATCAGAAATGTCTATGGGGGAAATCGCTGCACTTATCGCGAGACTGAACATTTCTTTTCCTACCGCAGGGATGGCGTAACCGGGCGAATGGGTACGTTCATCTGGTTGCAGGAAAGATAGTATTTTTGACCCGGATTTTCGCGTTTTTGCTTGCGGGTTCGCGTCGGCGGAACCATCCTGCAACCGTCAGGAATAATTTTTTAGCCGAAATTCAAATTTCGTGTTGACCTCGGCGGGTCTAGTCTATATGATGCGCACCTCTTCAATTCCCTGATAGCTCAGTCGGTAGAGCGACGGACTGTTAATCCGCAGGTCCCTGGTTCGAGTCCAGGTCGGGGAGCCAGATAGATAAAGCCTTGCAGCGATGCAGGGCTTTTTTCTTTTCTTCCTGGGGTTACACAGGGGTTACGTTTTAAGTTGATTGCCTGACCGTCAGCAAAGTGACGAATTTTTTCTGATCGCACCCCATGCCCGGTTAAAACGCGCCTACAAGGCGGTGATTCTGCGCTTCCATGTACTCTTCAGTGGCTACTTTCGTCAGCAGCTTACTCGGTTGGTCAAACGTGGCTGTGAGAGATGCCAACTAATCAAGGGCTATCAAGTTTCAAGATCAAGCTTCGCTCAAATTTACACGGGTGCTGACGTACTCCTTCTCGCCTATACCGACACACTGCATGGCACGCTATCCAGCTTGGCGACCATAAAGCTCATGGAGCGGACCTGCGGCATCTTCGGCCATGCCAGCTATCTGTACCATGCGACGATCTCGGTGGCTCACTTGTACAACCTGTGTCAGCGCCCAAGTTACCAGCTCTAACTCCAGGTTTGGTGCAAGATTCGACCGGCGACCGTCCCTATTGGCGAGCGGGGCGCGCCAACGCCCAATAATCGGCCCGGCTATTGGTTGGGTTTGTTGCTGAATGGCAGCTCTGAACCTATTGCTGACCTCGATATTTGGTTTTTTTGCAGCCTAAGTTGACCTTGCCGGTCATTCAGATACCTGGCTATATCAGTCAGCAATGTGAATGTTTCCTGCCTCTCAATACTGTATTGCATTGAACATCTGCTTTCAGATTCAATGAACATAAATTTTCGACTCATTGCAGTCGATCGTCCCTTTGCCATCCCAGAGACGACATAAGTGCACTTGTTCAGATGCTTAATGGCGAAAACGCGCATAGCATCCTACAGGATGCGCTCCATTATGTCGCACCATTCCCGTATTATTGCTAATACTGAAAGGAAAAATTCAATGGATGATCAATGCAAATGCGACTTCCTGAAGGAAGTTGTCGGGTTTTCGAGTGTGACTGGCATGGTCAGGGTTTCGTCCGGGTTAATTACGCAGGATGACATGGACCGCGCTGACGAGGCGGCACGAGTACCAAAAGTGCATTTCATTCCTTTTAAAAGAGAGTGTTTTGTACTCTCAAATGGAGAAAAAGTCCCAAACCCCAAAGGGATGCAGTCGTCACGCCTTGAAAGTATCTGGAGGTACGCAATTATCAATACCGGCGCTCTGATTGAACTGCTAGAAGTGTGTGATGGAATTTGATCGGCATCAGCATATTTCACGCCCATTTCCGAGCAATTCAAGTTTCAAGAAAAAAACCTACCCAACGCTACACGGTAACACTGAACCCAGTGGTCCTCGTCGTTCGATCGGTAAGTTGCAATCCAGGATGGATGAGGCAGACACAGCGAACAGTCGATGCTGTCAGGAAGTAGTTTCAGCGTGGATCGATGAACTTCCTTGCCTAGGGAAATGACATGGGTTGGTTCGACGATTTTGATTTCTTCGAGAAAGTTTCTCTCGACCGTCTCTAGCGCAGCTTGTGGAAGATTGTAGAAATTGAAATTCGTCGCATTGCTCAAATAGCCTACAGAAGAAAAATTCGTCACATAGAAGGTTTTATAGAACGACTCTGCGCCAAAACTCTTCAGCACCTGAAAGAAAAAACCTGCCGACTTCTCGCTGTCTTGACGTTGTACACCAGAAATCAACTGGGAGAGTGATGCGTAGTCCAGAAACGGTATGCCTGTCTTGCCCGCCCCCAAGCGCCCCGGATTGATGCCGCAGATCATGATGCGGGGAACAGAGTGGCTGTAGTATTTTCTTGAAAAGGCAGCTATGCCTTCCTCGTTATCCAGAAAATCTGAAGGAATGCATATTCCGTGTTTGCCTAACAAAGTCAGGAAAGCTCTGTCGTCCAGGTAGCGGTCCAGGTTCTGTTGCAATAGATTCATTTCGTCCTCCCATTTGTTCACCTTCTTATTTGATCACGCCTGAGCGACAGAAAGCGTCGCCTCCTCTCTTTGGAAAACAAATATGGAAATGCTGGAGATCAGGCAAGCGACATGTTTCGTCGGTCCCCTCCTTTACACTACACGCCATGGACATTGAAAGGAGATATCGATGGTCAGGATCTTTTATCGTCATGAAATGGCGGCGGAAACCAGGTCGTCTTCGCCTAGCGCCGGCAAGCCTACAAGCGTCGTGGCCTCCTGGCTCTCAAAATTTCCCAGGCTGGAAGTCGTCGAACCCGATCCGGTCACCATGGAACAGCTATGCCTTGCCCATGACAGAAAATTCGTCGAGGGAATTCTTTCGGTGAACTGAAGAACGGGTTTTTAAATCGCGATGATGCTGTTGCGAAGTCCCTGCCTCATACTTCCGGATCAATGCTTGCTGCCGCAAGGGAAGCGCTCAAAAACGGAAAAGTCGCTGTTGCACCCTGTTCTGGTTTTCACCATGCAGGATGGGATAGTCCATTTGGGTACTGCACATTCAACGGCCTGATGGTTACGGCTCTTGCGTTGAAGGAAGAGAATTCTCTTTCCAAGATCGGCATCATCGATTTCGATATGCATTACGGGGACGGGACTGACACCATCATCGACCATCTCGGAATCGACTGGATCATCCATTACTCGGCAGGCGACAAGTATTCCATGCCGACTCAGGCCAAAGAATTCTTGGCGGCGATTCGAGACATCACACACATGATGACTGGATGCGACCTTGTCCTGTACCAAGCTGGCGCCGACCCACATGTCGATGATCCTCTTGGTGGATTTCTTACAACAGAGCAGCTAAGAACTAGGGATCGGATGGTTTTTGAGATGCTCTCAAAGATGAAGATTCCGGTAGCCTGGAACCTCGCAGGAGGATACCAGGAACCGCTGCGCAAGGTGCTCGACATTCATGACAATACAATGGATGCCTGCCTTGAAATCTACGGTTGAAAATTGAAGGAATCAAAGCCGATAAATTGATTTTTTGGGCATGGAACAAATTATATGCGGCCTTCGCCGCCTTGCTATGCTTCCCGCTCAGCTAACGTGCTAGTATTCGCGTTTGTATTGGTTAATCGTGACTTGTTTGAACCAAGAGGCAATCTCAAATGAAATCCCTGACGAAACAAGATATTCCAAGAATTGCCACTGAGGCATTACAACACCATCTTGATAAGCCAGGAGGAATACTTTACAGCAGCCACGAAACTATTCGACCTGGCTCTGTTTACTTTCTAGGCCTGAATCCTGGTGGTTGTGGCGGACCGAAGCTCAGCGAGCGGATAGAAAACTTGCTATCTCAAGAGGGAAATGTTTACCTAGACGAAGCATGGCAGAATGAAGCTGCTTCATATGCAAGCGGTCAAGCGCCACTCCAAAAAAGGGCTGTTTGGCTTCTCGAAAACATCGATTTCGAACCAAGAAACGTACTCTCCAGCAATCTAATTTTCATTCAGAGTAAAGATGAAAGTGGTGTTTCCTTCTTGCAAGATGCTAATGACTGCTGGCCCGTGCACGAGGCTCTTCTCAGTATCGTGCGTCCTCGACTTATTCTCGCATATGGGAACTCTAAATTTTCACCTTACAGCTATATTCACTCCATATACGG
>JAJXWG010000215.1 GCA_021781695.1 Pseudomonadota bacterium | reverse complement strand
GGCTATTCGCCCCAAGTTATTGAGCGAAGGATTCAGGGATTCGGGGACTTATCCTCGATCATTTTAGTTACCGCTGCAATATCCGCATGGGTGTCAGGGTGGCGGCTGCCGCTGTGTCTGGCGTTTTCTGGCAATACGATGATGTGTATCTGGGTGCTTGATTCGCTGCTCAGCGTGTAGCTCGGCACAGCCTCGTCGCGTCCGCTAAGCCTTGTCCTCCATACGCTGTCTTCAAAGGTCAGTTTGTTGTTGAGCATAAAAAGCAGCACGGCCTTGGCATCATCGGAATACAGCGTCAGATTGATGTCAGAGTGTTCGCCTGCGGTGCCGTTCAGCACGGAACCTGTGAGATAAGGATGGAATGCGGAAAATTGCTGCATGCAGGCTAAGGCTTCGGTGCGCAGATGATGCAGAATGTCCGGATGGCTCTCATGCTGGTAGAGAGCACGGTAGCTGTGCAATGCTTCCTCGACCTCCCTGTTGCTGGGCAGGTGTTGGGTGTCTGATGCGCCAAGCTGGCGCGCGGCCTTGCGCTTGGCTGAGGCGAAGTCCGCGATGCCGTCTTCTGCGATCAGCTTGGCCGCATGGTGTGCAAGCTGTTCGCACATCAGATCGCGTTTGAGTGATTTTCCCATCAGAGCAGCTGGTCTTTGATTGCCGTGCCAGTGGAGGGTGATGGCGTAGGAGTTGGTTGCGCACCACCGGGTTCGTTTTCCTTATAAAAGTATTCCACGCGAGTGCCGTTGTCGTCACGGCGACCGTTGTCGTTGATGCGAACTGCGACCATGTTGTCCGGCATGCTGTATTCGGCTTCAGGAATGTTCTTGAGGACTTTTCCCATATAGCTCATCCAAATGGGCAATGCTGCGATCGCGCCGGTTTCATGGCCGCCCAGACTGCGCGGCTGATCAAATCCTATCCAGGCGATGCCGACCACGGTGGGTTGGAATCCACAGAACCAAGCGTCCACCGAATCGCTGGTGGTGCCTGTCTTGCCGGCCAGATCCTGACGGCCCAACTGCATCGCGTGCGCGCCCGTGCCGCGTCTGACCACATCCTGCATCATGCTCACCATGGTATAGGCGTTGCGCACATCGATGACCTGTTCCGCAGTCTCATTGGCGACGACGGGCTTGGCCTGGCTTAGCACATGGCCTTGCGCGTCCTCGACGCGCTCTATGAAATAGGGATAGACGCGAAAGCCGCCGTTGGCGAAAACGGAATAGCCCGCCATCATCTGCAACGGGGTAACTGAACCTGAGCCCAGCGCCATGGTCAGGTATGGCGGGTGCTTGGCTGCATCGAAGCCGAATTTGGTGATGTAATCCTGAGCATAGGCCGGCGTGATGGACTGCAAAATGCGTATCGAGACCAGATTCTTGGAGTGAACCAGCGCTTCCCTCATGCGCATCGGTCCATCATAGGTACCCTCATAGTTTTTAGGCTCCCAAGGTGCGCTGCCGGTCTGTTCGGCACTAAATGATAATGGTGCATCGTTTATGATGGTGGCCGGCGTGAATCCCTTTTCGAGTGCGCCAGAATAGATGAATGGCTTGATGCTGGAGCCGGGCTGGCGCCAGGCCTGCGTGACGTGGTTGAACTGGTTCTGATTGAAGTCGAAACCGCCCACCAGCGAATAGATCGCGCCGTCTTTCGGGTTTCCGGAAACGAATGCCGCTTCCACCTGAGGAAGCTGGCTGATTTGCCAGGTGCCCTGGTCGGTTTTTTGAACGCGGATGATGGAGCCTGTGACGATGCGCTGATTCAACGGGACCTTGTCGGTCAGCGCGCGCTGCGCGAAGCGCAGACCCTCGCTGTTGATCGCAATGTGTTCCCCGCCTTTGCAATAAGCCTGAATCTGGGTCGGGGAAGCGGAGAGCACAACGGCAGGGATGAGATCGTCGTTGTCGGTGCTGTCCTGCAGCGCGTCTTCCATGTATTCTTCTCCGTTGCCCTTCTGCAGGTCGACAAAACCCTCGGGACCGCGGTAACCATGGCGCCTGTCATATTCGAGCACCCCTTTGCGCACGGCCAGGTATGCGGCCATCTGGTCCTGCTGGCGGATGGTGGTGTATACCTTGAGCCCCTGTGTGTATGCACTGTCCTGGTATTTGTCGTACATGGCCTGACGAACCATTTCGGTCAGGTAATCTGCCTTGACTGGGAACTCCTGATTGACATGTTTGGGAACGATGGGCTGGCTCTGTGCCTGCTTGTATTGCACATCGGTGATGAAGTGCAGGTCGTGCATGCGGCGCAGCACATAAAGCTGGCGCAGCTTGGCGCGTTTCGGATTGACAACAGGATTGTAGCTGGAGGGCGCCTTGGGCAGCCCGGCAAGCATTGCATCTTCAGAGATTGAAAGCTGGTTTAACGGCTTTCCAAAATAAATTTGCGCTGCGGCAGCAAAGCCGTAGGAGCGCTCGCCCAGATAAATCTGGTTGATGTACAGCTGCAGGATTTCATCCTTGGAAAGATAGTGTTCGATCTTGAAGGCCAGCAGCATTTCATTGAATTTGCGCGTGAAAGTCTTTTCCTTGGAGAGGAAAA
>JAJXWG010000032.1 GCA_021781695.1 Pseudomonadota bacterium | reverse complement strand
GTGCCGGAACGATAGTGGAAATGGCATGTTTGTACACCATCTGGATGACAGCATTGTTTTTTAGCAACACCACGTACTGATCGAAAGACTCAACCTGGCCTTGCAACTTGATGCCGTTGACAAGATAGATCGCCACCTGCACATGTTCCTTGCGCAGACTATTCAGAAAGGGGTCCTGCAACTGCTGGCCTTTTGCACTCATGTTATTGCTCTTTTTGTAAGTCAAGGGAAGCACACTTTACTGGATTCCGGAGCGAAAGACCAGATGCACAAAGAAATTTTAGTGCCGGCATTGCGTAAAATCATTCTGCCTGATTCATCATCCCGTGCGCCATATCCGGCAGGCGCCCTCGTCAGACACCATGCAGGGGCCTATTGGGTGGCGCGGCGTGCAGGCAGTATTGAAAAGCCTGCATTCGTCGGGATAAATTTTTCCCAGCACCACGCGCGCGCAGTCGCAGCCAGGCGGCATCTCGCCTGACCGCTTGCGCCCTTGAGTTTCATATTCAGCAAATACTTTGCGTGCATCGTATTTTGCAAAGCGCTCTGCCAGCTCAAAACCGGAGGCTGGGATGATGCCGATACCACGCCAGTTTGCATCGACGACGTGCAACGCATTTTTGAGATGCGTTTGCGCCAGCGCATTGCCGCCATTACGCACCACCTCGGGATAACAGTTGTCGAGAAAATATTTTCCTTCCTGCATCTGACGCAACACGGAATAGATCGCGGCAAGCAGAGATGCCGGCGAAAACCCAGCGACTGCAGCCGGCATGCCATGCCGCTCCACCACAAAACCCCACTCCCCAGGCCCCATCACGGTGGCCACATGGCCCGGCGCGATCAGCGCATCAAAACCTGGCGCTTCGGAGTCGAGCAGCATCGCCACCGCAGGCCATGTCAGCCTGCACGAGAGCAACAGTAATAAATTATCCGGCACACCTTCCATCAGCATCGCAGCCACCGGCGCCGTGGTGGTCTCGAACCCCGCGACGAAAAACACCACCTGCCGGACGGGGTTTTCCCTTGCGATTTTCAGCGCCTCCTGCGGACTCGATATCGGGCGTATATCCGCACCCTTGGCCTTGGCTTGCTCCAGTGAGCGCGGCTCCATTTTTGGCACATTCACCGGCACGCGCAACATGTCGCCGAAAGCTGCCAGGATCACTCCGGCGTGAAGGGCAAGCTGCATCGCAAAATGCACATCCTCTTCCGGACACACGCATACCGGACAGCCGGGACCGGGAATCAGCTCAACATTCCGGGGCAACGCACTGCGCAGGCCTGCCATCGAAATGGAACGTTCGTGCCCGCCGCACACGTTCATGATGCGCACACGGCTTGCAAGCGGCAGCGCGCGGATGCTGTCAAGCCAATGCTGCGCGCTTTTCATCCTGTCTGCACATCGGGATCATGTGCCAGCAGCTCGTCCAACAGCTCCCAGCTGGAACGCGCTTCCTGCTCGGTCATCTGCTGCAATGCATAACCCACATGCACCATCACGTAATCGCCCGTTGTGATGGCTTCATCCTGCAGCATGAACAGGCTTACCTCACGCATCACGCCGCGCGCCTCACAACGTGCGTTGTAGCCTTCGATGGAAACGATTCTCATGGGAATACCGAGGCACATCACTGTTTCCTGAAGTTTGTAGTGCCTGCAGTATAGCAAGCATGATTCGCCAACATCCAGCGCACAGCAACCTTCCTGCGCATCCTCAGATTATCCTTGCGCCTGTTTTCTTATATCCTCATATCAAAATCATCCCCCTCCGATACCCCTTGCACGACGGTGCAGCCACAATCAGCATTTCTGCAAACCATGAATGAAAACCGTCAAAGGAGAATGTCATGATGCGAAAATTTGCGCAGTTTTCACGTTTCATTGAAAACTATCGTCACTACCGCAGTCGGGGTCTCTATTACAAGGATGCATGGCATCTGGCCAGCATGACGCTACCGCAATAAACCAGACAGCCTGCAAAGGCGGAATCAACTCTGGTTCTCGACTCCCGGATCAGGCAATCCTGCTAACTGGCAGAGTGTTTGCACCGGACCGTTCGGGAACAGTTCATATAGGAATTTTTTGTAAGCGTATGTGTCATTGAAGCGCTTCCCCTGTTGCTTCCCCATAGTGTTCACCAATACGCTCATGGTCGGATGAGTGTGATTTTCTTCATAATATTCACGAAAGTAATCAACCAGTCCCAGCGAGGTATCATCCACCGGCCTGAGCCCAGATTTTTCATATTCTTTCACCAGCATGTCACCAACCTCATCATTCCAGTCATACGGATTTTTCAGAAAACCCGCCCTGTCTGTTTCGATTGTCTTGCCGTTTACCGTAATGTTCATGATGATGCTCCAAAAATAAACCCTACCTGATACCCTGACTCAAGTCTGACACAGATTCCGGCTAGCGCCCGCCGCCTCCCATGCCGCCTCCCATGCCGCCTCCCATGCCGCCTCCCGGCGCCATCATGCCTCTGGCTGGAGGCTCATCGGGAATAGACACTCCGCGTTCCCTGGCGCGCACCTTCATCTGCTCGTGATGTTCATTGCGTATCCGCTCGCGCTCCTCGGCCGTTTTCGCGGCTTGCATTCTTGAACGATATTCAGCGCGCTCCTGTGGCGTCATCAACTGGCTGCCGTAGATTCGTGACTGCGACTGGGTTTGAACCTGTTCCTGCACACGCTCCTGATCAGCAGCCCAGACACTCGACATCGCCACAGTCAATGCAGACACCATCAATATTTTTTTCAGCATGGTTTTCTCCTAGTGATACAAATACCATTCCCGCCGGGGGCGGAAATGGTAACTATGGCCGGCATGACCCGTTACGCAATGGGAATTTCCTTCTTGGCAGATCCAGGCTTCTTGGGAAGGGTAAGTTCGAGCACGCCGTTGTTGTATTTGGCCTGTATTTGCCCTTCGTCCACTTCATCGGCAAGCGTGAAGGTGCGCGATGCCATGCCGTAACTGCGCTCGCAGCGTATCACCCGCTCCCCCTCCTTGGCCTCCTTTTCCTGTTTCATCTCGGCGCTGATCGAAACTCTGTTCCCATCGACCGTCACATGGATGTCATCTTTGTTGACGCCGGGGATGTCGGCATGGACCAAATATTTACCGTCCGCCTCCTTCACATCCATCTTGATCTGCGGTCCAATATCCATTCCTTCACGAATAAAAGGGCGCATCATCGATTTGTTCAACCTTTCGAACATATCGTCTATATCAAGAAATGGGTCCAGACGTGTGAGTCCGCTCGCAAGCGGGGTAAATCGCGTAATTCCGTTCATGATCTTTACTCCTGTAGATTGATGGAGCGTGGCGAGCACCAAATACGCCACACTGAACAATGGAAACACTGACCCGATTACAAAATCAGTTCACCACCTTTTTCGCTGCGGAAATTCTGTGCCTGCAAGCAGAATTGCGCTATCAGAAGAGGATGATTTGTACCTCAATAAATTCGGGTAATAAGAAGGAATTTTCCTAGTTCAAGGCGCTGCACATCGCAAATTGCTTCGCAACATGACGGAAAACGCATGACACATGCCGAACGCCCCACGGTATAATTGCTCGCTATGCAAATACTACGCGGACTCCACTGCCCTATACACGATCCTGTTGCACTCACTGTCGGCAATTTCGATGGAGTGCATCTTGGCCACCAATCCCTGCTCAATGAATTGAAAGCAGCGGCAAAAACACGCTCGCTGAAAACAGCGGTGGTGATTTTCGAGCCGCATCCGCGCGAATTTTTTACCCCGCTTGATGCGCCCGCAAGGCTATCTTCCCTGCGCGAAAAACTGGAGATGTTTGAACTGCTGGGCATAGACCGCGTGCATGTCTGCCGATTTAATGCCGAGTTCGCGCAGATAAGTGCGGCTTATTTCATCCATGCTCTGCATGAAAAACTATTTGCAAAATATGTGCTGATCGGCGATGACTTCCGTTTCGGCAGCAAACGCGCAGGCGACTTCGCCCTGATGGAAAAAATTGCCGAGCAGCAGGGCTTCGAGGTTAAGGCGGTCAACACCGTCAAATATGACGGTGTGCGAATTTCCAGCACGGCAGTGCGCGCAGCACTGGCGGCAGGTCAACTGCGCCGCGCTCATGAATATCTGGGAAGGCATTACAGCATCAGCGGCCGCGTGGTTCACGGCGATGGCGTGGGGAAAAAACTGGGTTATCCGACCGCTAACGTGCAGATGAAACACAATCGTCCGCCATTGTCCGGCATCTTCGTGGTCGAGGTGCATGCGGCAGATCATGGGGTGTTGCGCGGTGTCGCAAGCCTGGGTGTGCGTCCCACTCTGAAACACGACGCGAAACCCGTGCTGGAGGTGCACTTGTTCGAATTCGACCAGGATATTTATGGCAAGAAATTGCGCGTTGAATTTTTACAAAAGCACAGGGATGAAGAAAAATTTTCCGATGTGGCTGCCCTGACCGGGCAAATCGCATTGGATGTGGAAAATGCAAAGAAATGGTTTGAACAACATGAATGATTACAAGAAGACGCTGAATCTGCCCGACACACCGTTTCCGATGCGCGGCGACATGGCAAAACGCGAACCGCAGATGCTTGCCCGCTGGCATGCTTTGCAGCGCTACCAGAAGATACGCAAAGCCAAACAGGGGCTGCCCAGATTCATCCTGCACGATGGCCCGCCCTATGCGAACGGGGACATCCACATCGGCCATGCGGTGAACAAGGTTCTCAAGGACATCATCATCAAAGCCAAAACACTGTCAGGGTTCGATGCGCCCTACGTGCCTGGCTGGGACTGTCACGGCCTACCGATCGAACTGCAGGTCGAGAAGATGCACGGCAAGTCGATTCCCGCAAAGGAATTCCGCGAGCTTTGCCGCACCTACGCCCTGGAACAGATTGAGCGCCAGAAAAAGGATTTCATGCGGCTGGGCGTTCTGGGCGACTGGGACCACCCCTATCTCACGATGGATTTCAAAACCGAGGCCGATATCATCCGCGCATTGGGCGCCATTCATCAGCACGGTTATCTTTATCAGGGCTACAAGCCCGTGAACTGGTGCCTGGACTGCCAGTCGGCACTGGCCGAAGCCGAAGTCGAATACGAGGACAAGACCTCAAGCGCGATCGACGTGGCATTCGAAGTGAAGGACAAGGAGGGCCTTGCGCGCGCCTTTAATGTGTCGCTGCCGGGGTCTGCAAAAGCCTTTGCCGTGATCTGGACCACCACGCCCTGGACATTGCCCGCAAACCAGGCGGTGAGCGTTCATCCGGAATTCGAATACACGCTTTGTAAAACCGCAAAAGGCCACCTGCTGATCGCCTCGGAGCTCATGCAAAGCTGCCTTGAGCGCTACCAGCTGGAAGGCGAACCCATCGGCACCTGCAAAGGAGCTGCGCTCGAGATGCTGCCCTTGCAACATCCTTTTCAGGATCGAATCGTGCCCGTCATCTGCGGCGAACACGTGACTCATGACTCCGGCACAGGCCTTGTGCATACAGCGCCTGCACATGGCCTTGACGATTATTTCGTTGGACAGAAATACCATCTGCCGACAGACAATCCGGTAGGCGACGACGGAAAATTTTTATCAACCGTGCCACCCGTGAATGAGATTGCACTGGCCGGCGTGTTCGTCTGGAAAGCCAACGATATCATTATTCAGGCGCTTCAACAGAATAGCCACCTGCTTTGCCTGAAAAAGGTGCAGCACAGCTATCCGCATTGCTGGCGACACAAGACACCGATCATCTTCCGTTCCACTCCGCAATGGTTCATCGGCATGGGAAACGGCGGACAGGAGTCAGAAGACCCGGGGCAGAACATAGAGAATCTGGTGAATGAAAAACGTCACGCAAAATTTGACGAGGTGACGCTGCGCGACCTGGCAATCAAGGCGGTGGACGAAACAGTATTCTTCCCCGCATGGGGCCGCGCGCGGCTTGAGTCAATGATCAAAAACCGGCCGGACTGGTGCGTGTCTCGCCAGCGCAACTGGGGGGTGCCCATGCCCTTCTTCATGCACAAAGAGACCGGCGAATTGCATCCTGACACACCTGCACTGATCGAACAAGCAGCGCTTCGTGTTGAACAGCAAGGCATCGAGGCCTGGTTCAGCCTGGACCCGGAAGAGCTCCTGGGCAGCGATGCCAGGCACTACAAAAAACTCACGCACACGCTGGATGTATGGTTCGACTCCGGCACGACACACGCCTCGGTTCTTGCGCGTCGCGATGAACTGCGCTCGCCTGCCGACCTGTATCTGGAAGGCTCAGATCAGCATCGCGGCTGGTTTCAGTCATCGCTGCTCACAGGGTGCGCGATCAACGGAAGAGCCCCCTACAACGCGCTGTTGACGCACGGTTTCGTGGTGGACGGCAGCGGTCACAAGATGTCAAAATCCAAGGGCAATGTGATCGCGCCACAGAAGATCTTTGACACCTTGGGAGCTGATATCCTGCGGCTTTGGACCGCGTCGACCGACTACTCGGGAGAGCTCACGATTTCGGACGAGATATTAAAGCGCGTGGTGGAGAGTTACCGGCGTATCCGCAACACGCTGAAATTTCTGCTCGCAAACATCTCGGATTTCAACCCGGTTCGCGATGCACTGCCTGTCGATCAGTGGCTGACGATCGACCGCTATGCACTTTACCTGACTCAAAAGCTGCAGGATGAAGTGTGCAGAGACTATGAGCGCTATGAATTCCATCTGGCCGTGCAAAAGCTGATGGGCTACTGTTCCGAAACCCTGGGCAGCTTCTATCTGGATATTCTGAAGGACCGCCTTTATACCGCAGGTGAAAATTCACACGCGCGCCGCTCCGCACAGAATGCGCTGCATCATGTGACGCATGCGCTGACAAGATTGATTTCGCCCATCTTGAGCTTCACCGGAGAAGAAGCCTGGGCAATATTGAATGGCAAGGATGACGAGAGCGTGCTTGAAGGTCTGTGGCATACACTTCCCGAATCAAACATGACAGGCGATGAAATCAGCGACTGGCTGACCATCGAAGCCTGGCGCAACCGCGTCAACAAGCAGCTCGAGGAGGCACGCTCCGCCGGTCTGATCGGCTCTGCGCTCGCAGCCGAAGTGGATGTGTTCGCATCGGGCAACGACCACGACATCCTCGCGCGCCTGGGGGACGACCTGCGCCTTGTGTTCATCACATCGCGCGCCACCTTGCATCGCGCGGCAGACGAACCCCGAGTGGATGTGTCCGCCAGCCTGCATGACAAATGCGATCGCTGCTGGCATTACCGAGAAGATGTGGGCATCGATGAAGCGCACCCCACCCTGTGCGGCCGTTGCGTAAGCAACCTGTATGGGAAAGGCGAGGATAGACACCATGCTTAGCCGCTGGCTCTCTCTTTCCGCGTTGGTCATCTTGCTCGACCAGATCAGCAAGCTTTGGGTCGTCAACCATTTTGCCAACCAGGAAAGCATGACGATCTTGAGCGTGTTTGATCTCACACTGATGCACAACACAGGCGCTGCCTTCAGCTTCTTGAGCGACGCGGGCGGCATGCAGCGCTGGCTGTTCACAGCCATTGCGATCATCGCCTCGCTATCCATCGCATGGCTGTTGAAGAAGCATGCGACAGAAATCCTTTTTTCTTTTGCGCTTTCCCTGATCCTGGGCGGCGCTTTAGGCAACCTGATAGACCGCATCAACCACGGTTATGTGATCGACTTCCTGCTGTTCCACTGGAACGCACATTATTTTCCCGCCTTCAACCTTGCCGACTCCGCGATCACCTGCGGTGCAGGCTTGCTGATCTGGCAAAGCCTCATGGAGAAAAAACATGGATCTGCTGTTAGCTAACCCGCGCGGCTTTTGCGCAGGCGTGGACCGCGCGATCGAGATCGTTGAGCGGGCATTGAGGCTGCATGGCGCGCCGATCTATGTGCGCCATGAAGTCGTGCACAACAAGTTCGTGGTGGACGACCTGCGCAACAAGGGGGCGATTTTTATCGAGGATCTCAACGATGTTCCCGAAGGCAGCATCCTGATCTTCAGCGCACACGGCGTATCCCAGGCCGTGCGCCGGAAAGCAGAAGCGCGCAATCTCACCATATTCGATGCGACCTGTCCGCTGGTCACCAAGGTGCATATCGAAGTCTCGCGCCTGCGAAAGCAGGACAAGGAAATCATCATGATCGGCCACAAAGGACACCCGGAAGTGGAGGGCACGATGGGCCAGGCAGAAGGCGGCATGTACCTCGTGGAATCCCCCGAACAGGTAGCGGATCTCAGGGTAAAGGACGAAATGAATCTGTCTTATGTCACCCAGACCACGCTGTCCATGGATGACGCAAGCAATATCATCGCGGCGCTCAAGAATCGCTTTCCGTTCATCACGGGGCCCAGGAAGGACGACATCTGCTATGCAACTCAGAACCGCCAGGATGCGGTCAAGTTGCTGGTTGCAAAGTGCGATGCTGTTGTCGTGGTGGGTTCCCCAAACAGCTCCAATTCCAACCGTCTGCGTGAAGTGGCGGCAAACGTTGGCATTCCGGCATATCTTGTGGACGATGCAAACGGATTGGAAGCTGCATGGTTCTCCGGAATGGGAAAGGTAGGCGTGACAGCCGGCGCATCCGCCCCCGAAGTGCTGGTGCAGGGGGTAATCTCAAGATTGCAGGAGTTTGGTGCAGGGCATGTCACCGAATTGCAGGGTATCACCGAGAACGTGACCTTCCCCTTGCCCAAGGCATTACAAATTTGAAAACGGATTTCCTGATCATCGGCGGTGGCGCAATCGGTTTGAGCAGCGCGATCGTTTTGCTTGAAGCGGGTTTCAAAGTTGTCCTCATCGATCGCAGCGCTACAGGCACTGAAGCCTCCTGGGCAGGCGGCGGCATTCTGTCCCCGCTTTGCTCGTGGGATTACAGCGAAGCGGTCACGAGTCTTGCCGAAAACGGCATGGGCATGTTCGAAAGGACTGCCGCCATGCTGTTTGACGCCACAGGCATAGATGCGGAATACCAAAAAAGCGGCATGCTGCTTTTGCCCCCGTACCAGGAAAAAATAGCAACTGCATGGTGCAAAGCTCATCAGGTTGCCCTCAACCACGTCAGACTTGACGAGCATCTGCAAGGCATGCAAGGTAAAGGGCTGTTCATGCCCGGCATCGCACAGGTGCGCAATCCAAGATTGCTACAGGCGCTGCGCCGCCGTGTCGATATGCTGGGCGGCATGATACTCGAGCAACATGAAGCGCTGCACTTCGACATACAACAAGACAGGATAACTTCGCTGAAAACTTCAAATGGCAGTTTGAGCGCGGATGCCTACATCTTGGCGGCAGGTGCATGGAGCAGGACGCTGCTGGGAGAGCACGCGATGGGCATGGAGGTTCGCCCGATACGCGGCCAGATGCTGCTGTTCAAATTCGATGCGCCGCCCTTCTCCAACATCCTGCTCCAGGAAAATCTGTATTTCATCCCGCGCAGGGACGGACATGTGCTGGTCGGCAGCACGCTGGAAGATGTGGGCTTCGACAAACGCACCACGGATGGGGCCAGGACATACCTTTTGCAACGTGTGCATGCGCTGTTTCCCGACTGGCCATCCCCCGTCAAACACTGGGCCGGCCTGCGTCCCGGCTCTCCGGACAACATCCCCACCATAGGGCGCCACCCCCGTCTTCACAATCTGTATGCCAATTGCGGACACTTTCGTTATGGCGTGACCATGTCGCCAGCCAGCGCGAAACTGCTGCTGGATGCAATCGGCGGACGACCTGACCCTGTCTATCGCTGGCGCGAGTAATGCTCGAAACTGCTGCCCGCACGCTTTAAGCAATTCGCACAAATGCGCTACACTGGCAAATGAGCTGATCAAGACTGTGCTTTTTTCATCGCGCGCATCTGTATAGTTTCAGACATGCACCAATAGGAGCCCGACCCCATGGAAACCGCTGCCCATCCTGGCAATCTGCGCCGCATCGCTATCGACCCGTTGTCGCGTGTGGAAGGCCACGGCAAGGTCACCATTATGCTCGACGACAAGAATCGGGTGCATCAGGTGCGATTGCATGTCGTCGAATTCCGCGGCTTCGAAAAATTCATCCAGGGACGCCCTTACTGGGAAGTGCCGGTCATGGTGCAGCGCCTGTGCGGCATCTGCCCTGTTAGCCATCATCTGGCATCAAGCAAGGCGATGGATGCCATCGTCGGCGCAAAACACCTCACGCCCACGGCGGACAGGATACGTCGCCTGATGCACTACGGGCAGATATTGCAATCTCATGCGCTGCATTTTTTTCACCTGGGCTCTCCTGATCTGCTGTTTGGCTTTGACAGTGAAATCGGCCGGCGCAACCTCATGGGGCTGGCTGAAAAATATCCCGAGACAGCCCGTCGCGGCATCCTGTTGCGCAAATTCGGGCAGGAGGTCATACATCATACGGCGGGAAAACGCGTGCATGGCACAGGCTCTGTTCCTGGCGGCGTGAACAAATCCCTTTCGATAGGCGAGCGCGACGGACTGCGCAAGGACATCGACCAGATATTGACATGGAGTCAGGATGCAGTCGGCATGGTGAAAGAAATGCACCAGCACAACGCAGGGCTTTACGACAGCTTCGGCGCATTTCCCGGCAATTTCATGTCTTTGGTGGGCTTGAACGGACAACTCGAACTCTACCAGGGTAGCCTGCGCTGCAGGAATGCAAGCGGTCATATCTTATTCGATGATTATGATTGCCAGAACTACAACCAGCTGATTTCGGAAGAAGTCAAAAGCTGGAGCTATATGAAGTTTCCCTATCTTAAATCCCAGGGGAGTACGCATGGCTGGTATCGGGTCGGTCCCTTGTCTCGCATACAGAATTGCGACTGCATTGCAACACCGTTGGCAGAAATTGAGCGGCGCGAATTCGTCTCCTACAATGGCAACATGCCGACTCATGCGCCGCTCGCCTACCACTGGGCGCGCATGATCGAAATGCTCCATGCAGCCGAAGTGATCAAGGAACTGCTGCACGACGATGACATCATTGGCAGCGAGCTTGCAACAAGCGGAGCGCGCGGCTTCGAAGGCGTAGGAGTGATCGAGGCGCCGCGCGGCACACTGATCCATCACTATCGCGTGGACGAAAACGATCTGGTCAGCATGTGCAACCTCATCGTCTCCACCACGCACAACAATCAGGCGATGAACGAAGCGGTGCTGAGCGTTGCAAGGCAATACCTTGATGGCCGCGAGATCAACGAAGGACTGCTCAACCACATCGAGGTGGCGGTGCGCGCCTTCGATCCCTGTTTATCCTGCGCAACACATGCGCTGGGCAAGATGCCGCTCGAAGTCGAATTGCTCGATCATACAGGGGAGCGATTGTCATTCCTTTCGCGTTCACGCGAAGGTTTGTTCGCATGCTAGCGCCTGTGCTTGTTTTTGCTATCGGCAACGAGTCGCGCGGTGATGATGCATTGGGTCCTTTGCTGCTACGGGAACTGGACGCCTGGCTGATTTCAGAAAACCTGGTTGAAAAGGTCGAACTGCTGGAAGAATTTCAGCTGCAGATCGAACACATCCTGGACATGAAAGACAGGAAGCTCGTGCTATTCATCGATGCGGGCATGGATATATCTTCCCCATACTTATTTTATCGAGCAACACCTTGCAGCGGGGTTTTGCTGTACAGCCATGCGCTCACGCCGGAAGCACTGCTGAAAATCGCACAGGGCTCCTTCAAGACTGCTCCCGATGCCTTCGTTTTATGCATCCAAGGCGATTCTTTCGAACTGGG
>JAJXWG010000031.1 GCA_021781695.1 Pseudomonadota bacterium | reverse complement strand
GGCATCAGCGTGTGGTTGGTGTAGGAAAATGTGCGCTGCGTGATGTTCCATGCACGGTCCCAGTCCAGATGATGGATGTCGAGCAAAAGGCGCATCAGTTCGGGTATCGAGATCGCGGGATGGGTGTCGTTCAATTGTATCGCGGCCTTGTCAGGAAAGAGGTTGAAATCCTGGTGGTGTTGCCAAAAACGCGCGATGATGTCCTGCAGGGATGCGGAGACGAAAAAGTATTGCTGTTTCAGCCTGAGCTCCTTGCCCATGGAGGTCGAGTCATCCGGATAGAGCACTTTGGACAGTATCTCGGACTCTCTTTTATCTCCGACTGCTTTGATATAGTCGCCGTTGTTGAAGTAGTGCAAGTCGAAGTCGCGCGTCGCCTTGGCTGACCAGAGCCGCATGCTGTTGACCGTGTTGTTCGCATAGCCAGGGACCGGTGTGTCGTAGGCCATCGCCATTACCTCCGTGGTGTCGAGCCAGCGGTAGCGGTAGACGTCATCATCGTCCTTGCAGTGGATGACCCGGCCATAAAAATTGACCTTGTAGAGCAGGTCAGGGCGGGGGAATTCCCATGGATTGCCGTAGCGCAGCCAGTTGTCAGGGCGTTCGACCTGGGCTCCGTTTTCGATATCCTGATGGAACATGCCATATTCGTAACGGATGCCGTAACCATAGCCGGGTATGCCGAGGGTGGCCATCGAATCAAGAAAACAGGCGGCAAGTCGTCCCAATCCGCCGTTGCCCAGCGCCGCATCTTCCTCTATGTCGCGGACCTCATCAAAATTCACGCCCAGCTCCTGCAGCACTTCACGGCAGTTTTCCAGGCATTCCATGTTGAGCAGGCTGTTGGCAAGCATGCGGCCGATCAGAAATTCCATCGAGAGATAGTAAACCCGTTTGCTATCTTCACCATCGTAGTTGCGCTGGGTTTCCATGCAGTGCTCTATCAGGCGGTCGCGCGCGGCAAATGCAACCGCGTGAAACCAGTCGCGCACCGATGCGTTGACAGGTTCCTGTCCTACGGAATAGATGAGCCTGTTGATGAGGGAATGCTTGAGCGCTTCCTTGTCCAACCCGAGAAACTTGTGTTGTGTAGGGTTGATCTGCGTGTTTTCAGACATTGTCGCCTCCATTGGTAAATGACGGATGATTTCCATGACTGATGGCGGTCAGAAAGCTCGTTAATAGCAGCGCATGCCAGACAGCCGGAAATAGATGGAACTCTGGTCAGATTTTCAGCCGAACCTGACGGAATTTTTATATTTAATCATGTGTATGTTGCTAAATTAATTAATAAAAATTAATGTGATATGCGGCAGACGATATGCCATGATGATAGAAATCCTGTTCATTCTGCCCTACTATTGAAACGTTGGATCCGGGTTTTTTCGTCTTGATGTTTTCTTTGTAGGGCTTGGTTTTTCTAATCAGGAGGTGCCAAATGAAAAAAATTCTATTGATGAGCGTGCTGCTTCTTCTGGCCGGTTGTGCTGACATGATGGTACCCGGCGGTTACGGCGGTTATGGACCTGTGCCTGCCTATGGGCCCGGCTTTGAGTTCGGTGGTTTCGGCGGTATGGATGAAGGTTTTGGCGGCATGGATGATGGCGGTTTCGGCGGCTTTGGCGATGGTGGTTTCGGCGGCATGGATGACGATTGATCACCCGGATCGCAGTGCAGGTTTATTTTTTAACTTTTTAAGGAGTCACAGATGAGAAAGATCATGATATTGGCCGCTCTGTTCGGTGCAAGCCTGATTGCGCCTGTATATGCCGATCAGGCTGCACCGGGCGCGACCGTGCCCCATTCGCATCCGGACCCTGTCGCAACGGTCGACAAGCGTCTTGCGCGTTTCAAGGAAGAGCTCAAGATCACAAGCTCCCAAGAGCCGGCGTGGAATGCTTATGAAGAAAAGACCAGAAGCAATGTCAAAGACATGAGAGATCAGATGCAGGCGGCGATGCACGACACGGCAGAGACAGCGCCTGAGCGCTTTGACAGGCATATCGAACTGATGAAGAAGCGTCTGGCGAACTTCGAGAACATGGATGATGCATTAAAGGGACTGTATGCGGCTTTGACACCCGAGCAGAAAGCTGTCGCGGACAGGCATTTTTCAAGAATGCACCACTGAATCCCTGCTTGCACAGGGTTGTATGCTGTTGCCCACCAGAAGAGGACATCGCCATGAGAATTGCACTTAACCTGTTCATCGCTGCCGGAATGCTTGTATCAATGACTGCAGCAGCGCAGGATGGCCTGCATGAGAAAGTCGATGTGGTCGAGACTATCGTAGCACCCACCATTACAGCGACGACCTATCTCAACGGCGGCGTTGGCAAGAACGAGGAAGCGACCATGCATCGCCTGGCAAAGGAGTTTCCGTTGCGCATCACTTTTGCAGAACGAAAAGACGGCGAGTACATTGCCGATGTGCCCGTGTTGATTTCAGATGAGAAGGGCAATCCCGTGCTGGAATTGTCGAAGGCGGGTCCGATGCTTTTCGTGATGTTGCCCGATGGCAAGTACCGAGTGAGCAGCCGCTTCGAGGGTTTGACCGAGTCGCAGGAGGTGACGCTGAGCGGAAAAGCGGGACGCGATGTGTATTTTCACTGGAAGGGTCGCGCGAAGCAGTAAGGTCATGTGTTGCTGCGCCATTCAACGGGCGGCCGGTAATTTCTGACCCACTCGGGCACAAGCCCCGCTTCCATGGGGCGGGCGATGCCATAGCCTTGCGCCAATTTGCAGCCGAAACCCAGCAACCTTATGCCTTGCCCGACGGTCTCGACTCCTTCGGCGATCACGTCTTTCTTGAACGCGCGGGCCAGGCCGATTACGCCCTCGACGATCGACAGGTCGTCTTCATCATCCAGCATGTCGCGGACAAAAATCTGATCGATCTTGATCATGCGTGCAGGCAATCGTCTGAGATAAGCAAGCGAGGCATACCCCGTGCCAAAATCATCGATGGAAAAATGTATGCCCTGCGCGATGCAGCCCTGCATTCTCTGTATCGCAGACCCCATGTCGCCAAGCGCAGCTGTCTCAAGTATTTCAAGCTCAAAGGAATTTGCATCCATATTCCGGTGCTTCGCAACGGCTGAGGCGATGAATTCAGTGAACCCATGCGACTGAAGATGGCGTGCGGGAAGGTTCACGCTTACGGTCAGATCGAGTCCGGCTGTTCGCCAGGCGGAGAGCTGCGTCATCGCGCGGGAGATAACCCATTCGGAAAGCCGGATTTCAAAATCGCTGTTTTCGATCAGGGGCAGGAACTCTCCAGGCGGGATCAGGCCGCGCTGGGGATGCAGCCAGCGTATGAGCGCTTCCATTCCCACCACCTTTCCACTTTGCATGTTGACCTTGGGCTGGTAGTACAGCGTCAATTCGTCCTGTTCCAGCGCCATCGCGACCCTTGACAGTCCTTCGGAGCGGATCTGAGCCAGCTGATCGTTGGCTGCATCGAAGAAATGCATCCGGTTGCGTCCCATCTGCTTGGCGATGTACATTGCTTGGTCTGCATGGCGGATCAGGCTTTCTCCGTCGTTGACATCTTCGGGGTAGATCGAGATCCCTATGCTTGCCGATATCTGTATTTCGTAGCCGTTCACATTGAGCGGCAGTCTTATTGTCTCCATGATCCTCGACAGCATGTGACGGCATTCTTCTTCGCCCGAAATTTCGGGAAACAGCAGCACGAATTCGTCCCCTCCCAGACGCGCCACGGTATCGGTGGCGCGCGAGATCGCAATTATTCTTTTGGCAATCTCGACAAGCAACGCATCTCCGGTTTCATGGCCGAAGGTGTCATTGACAGGCTTGAATCCATCGAGATCCATGAAGCATACGGCGAGACTTCCTCCGGTTCGTTTGACTTGCGCAAGCCCCATCTCGAGGCGGTCGTTGAGCAGCGCCCTGTTGGGCAGGCCGGTCAATTTGTCGTAATGAGCCAATTGTTCAAGCTCGCGTTGTTTGTTTCTGGCATCCGTCACATTGTTGATGATGGCTACGAAATAATTGACGGCACCTTCGTCATTGCGAACGGCGCGGACGGCGATATGCACATAGACGATTTCACCATCCTTTCTGATGAAACGCTTGTCGATTTCATACTCTTCGAGCGCGCCGCGCAAGACCCTGCCGAACAGATCCTCGTTCACCTCCAGATCATCCGGGTGGGTGAGCTCGGCCCAGGTCTTGCCCAGCAGTTCTTTCCTTGAATACCCCAGCATCTTGCAAAGCGCATCGTTGACTTCCAGCATACCTTTTGCCGCACTTGTTGCCGCCATGCCCACCATGGATCTTTCAAAATAGGCCCTGAAGTGCCGTTCGCTGGCATTGAGATTTTCCTGGGCTATTTGCCTTAAGTTTTCACGGTCAAAGCTGTCCAGCGCAAACGAAACGTCGCGCACCATTTCCTCCAGAAGCGCTGTCATCTCTTCATCGAATGCATACTTCTGGTCGTGGTAGACCGTCAATATCGCAAAGGGCTTTTCGTTGCGCAGAATCGGGAATGCGCCGCAGCTTTTCCAGTCGAAGTGGGCCGCTGCTTCATGCCAGCGCGCTGTCATGAGACTGGACTGGAAGTCGTTGACGATGATGGCGCGGTTTTCCCGGAAGGCGATTCCAGAGGGCCCGTTGCCTTCCGGCAATGATTTGTCAGTGGATATGGCAACCTGTTTCAGATAGTCCGCGCCGTTTCCGTAGATGGACTTGATGTCGAGCAGTTGTGTCGTTTCATTGCGTTCGCCGACCCAGGCCATTCTGAGCCCTCCGAAATCCACAGACATTTTGCACAGTAGGGGAAACAGCGTTTCTGCAGTATCCATGCGCACGATCGCCTGATTGACTTCAATGAGCGCCTTGTATAGGTTGGCAAGGCGAGTGATGCGTGCCTCGGCTGTCTTGCGTTCCGTGATGTCGCTTACCAGCGCGCAGTTGTATTCCTTTCCTTCATATTCAAAGAAATTGGCGATCACCTCGACCGGGAAGGTTGTCCCGTCGCGGCATTTCTGCATCGTCTCCAGTCTCACGACATGGTTGCGTTTGAGTTCCTGCCAATGATCAGGCCAGGTTTCGAAAGGAAAAAGCGGGTCTATGTCGGCAACCGTCAGGCTGGTCATCTCTTCGCGGCTATAGCCGAGTTTGTTGCAGGCGGTTTCGTTGGTATCCAGAATGCGGCCGTCACTGGCTATCCAGAGTATGTTTTCTCCGGCGCGGTCCAGGCCGATCTGTCTGAAGCGCAGCGTCTGCACCATTTTGTTGCGTTCCGTGATGTCGTACATGGCGACGAGATAAAGATTGTCCAGACCTGGATCAAAGGCGGCAGGACTGATCAGAAAGGTGCGGGTGATGCCATCCTTGCAGGTGACGGCGGTTTCCATGGGGACCATGAGTTTTCCGCTTTGTTTCGCCTCTTTTATTTTTCCCTGCCAGGTGTCCATCACCCATTGCCGGTATTGCGGGTCAGGATAGGCCAGTAAACGCCAGCCTGAAAGATCGGAGATATCTTTTGTGGTGTAGCCGATCAGCCGGGTGAATGCATCGTTGAGATAGAGGATGTTTCCTTCCGCATCGTTCAGGGCAAGTGGGATGGGCACGGCTTCGATGATGGCGCGGATGCGCTCTTTATCATCTATATCGAAAAACCCGCGCTTTGGGGCTTCGGCATCCGTTTGTTTCTCATTGATGTCCGGTTTGTCCATGGTTAACCGTTGCAAGAAAGGTCAGAGCGGCTAGGTGTCCGGGAATCCGTCGGAGAACAAGCGAATTCTTGAACTCCTTGCGGACGATTACGCCATGGTAAACGGGAATGCGGATATCGGCAATTGTATTGAAGATTACGGGCGCGTTCCCGTGCCGGCAGCCTTCCTGTGTTCTGCCTCGGCATGTTCAAGATTTCTTGCGACGCACTGCTTCAATTCGCTGCTGTTGGCGGGATCATGCTGCAGGGTGCATTCGCAGCGGCAGGCGGCTGCGCGATAGCAGCCTTCCAGATTTCGGTTCTTGCAGGCAGCTTCCTGCTGCGTGCATTGTGCGCTGCAGATTTGTGCAATTTCGTGCGCTTTTTGCAGCACGGCAAGCGGTATTTTTTCTTCGGGCTTGGGCTGCGTCGCAATGCCCCATGCGGTCATGACTAACCCTGCCAGAAGGATTATCACGACGAGCCGGTTGGCTTGGCCCAGAACGGCCATGGTTTTCATGTACCAACTTGTGGATTCGGTGTTCAGCTTGAAATCTAGCAGGCCGGCAGTGCCGGATTTATGGTGTAGGCGGTTGCATGCGTCTATGCATTCGCCGCAGTTGATGCAGATGTCGTGGGGCGCAATGCTTGTGGGCTGGATTTTTGTGATGCACACTGTCGCGCAGTAATTGCATTTTGCGCAATCTGCTTTTCGTGCGGAGTCGTAAGTCACATGCAGCGCATCCTTGGTGCCGAACATCCTCTGTCCCATGCGGTAGAAGCACGCATAGTCGCAGAAGAAATAGCGCACGACGGCAATGTCGATGAAAATCAGAAACACGGAAAACAGATATATGATGAAAGGCGATAGCTTTTCGGGATTGATAAGCGTGATGATTTCCCAGGTCTCTTTGGGCGTGTAGAAAAACAGGAACGGAATCAGCGCAAGCACCAGGGATACCGCCAGAAAACTCGCGCCCAGCATGGCCCAGTTCAGGAATTTGTTTTTTGTTGCCGCAACGATCAACCCTTTGCCGTCCACTTCCACGCTTGCGCGCTTGCCAAGCAGCTTGTGCGTCAGGTTATCAGCCCATTCAGAAAGCAGATTTTGCGGGCACGCCCATCCGCACCAGAGCGTGCCTATGGTCATATAGGTGAGCACGGGTGCGGTTGCAATGATCAGCGCAAGGCCTGTGATCAGGGAAAAGCTGGACCACCAGACCTGGTGGCCCAGGATGGAAAAACTTGCCGAAGCCAGGTCGATGCGCAGCAAGCCTGTGGCCGGGATCAGCGCAATCAGAAACAGCGTGGCAAGCTGTACCCATCTTCTTTTCGGGTGATACTGTCGGATCATGCTGTTTGAAATTTTTGAATGTTATTTATTCAGACCGGACAAGCGTTCCGCGGCCCTCACCGTGTTGGCGATCAGCATCGTGATGGTCATCGGACCCACGCCGCCCGGAACAGGCGTGATATAGCCCGCCACTTCCTTCACATTTGCAAAATCCACGTCGCCCACCAGCTTTCCCTCGCTGTTTCTGTTGATGCCCACATCGATCACGACAGCGCCGGGTTTGACCATGTCTTTGGTGATGAAGTTGGGTTTGCCCACCGCCGCCACCAGGATGTCGGCATCCCTCGTGTGCCTGGCAAGATCGACGGTCTTCGAGGTGCAGATGGTCACTGTGGCGTTCTTGTGCAGCAGGAGCAGCGCCATCGGCTTTCCGACGATGTTGCTGCGGCCCACGACCACGGCGTGCTTACCTTCGATCTGGACGCCAGTTTTTTCCAGCATCACCATCACGCCATAGGGCGTGCAGGATGGGAAGGGCGTCTCGCCGGTGACCAGCGCGCCGACATTCTTTTCGTGGAAGCCGTCCACGTCCTTGTCGGGATTGATCGCCTCGATCACCCTGTGCGCGTCAAGATGTTTTGGCAGCGGCAGCTGCACCAGTATGCCGTGTATCCTGGGGTCACGGTTCAGGGTTTCGATTTCTGCAAGCAGTTCGGCTTCAGTTGCATTCTCTGGCAGCTCGATGTGGATGGAGTAGAGCCCCAGTTCCGCGCAGGCCTTTACCTTGTTGGCGACATACACCTTGGATGCCGGGTCGTTGCCCACGATGATGACTGCCATGCCGGGCGTTATGCCGCGCGCTATCAGCCTGTCCGCGCGCACTTTCCATTCCAGTCTGACCTCTTGGGCGATGGCCTTTCCGTCTATGATCTGCGCTGTCATTTCTTTGCCGAGTTCTTGAATGCCTCTAGGCCGTTCATGATTTCAGCATGAGCGGCCTCGATGCCCGCCCAGCCGTTGATCTTGACCCACTTGCCCGGTTCCAGCGCCTTGTACAGTTCAAAGAAATGCTTGATCTGTTCCAGCGTGATATTGGGTAGGTCCTGATAGGTCCTGATCTCGTGATAGAGCGGGGTGAGTTTGTCTGTCGGCACAGCGATGATCTTGGCATCCTCCCCGCCTTCGTCGGACATGTTCAGCATGCCGACCGGGCGGCACGGGATGATTGCGCCGTGCACGATGGGGAAGGGGGTGATGACCAGCACGTCTACCGGATCGCCGTCGTCTGCCATGGTCTCGGGAATGAAGCCGTAGTTGCAGGGATAACGCATCAGCGAACCGATGAAGCGATCTACCACCAGCACACCGCTGGCCTTGTCCACCTCGTACTTGACGGGGTCGGCATCTTTGGGGATTTCGATGATGACATTGCATTCATGCGGCAGATTGTCACCGGGGCGGACGTTTAACAGACTCATGGTGTTTTCCTGAAATTAAAGTTGAAAGTTGCGCAATTATAAGCGATGCTGTGCGCTGTCGCTGAACCCTGTGCAGTTAAAATTTTGTAACTTACACTTAAAGGAGATGAAGCTATGGCAACACAACTTGTCGGTAAAATGGTCATTGGACAATCGGGCGGCCCGACAGCCGTCATCAATCAATCGCTTGTCGGCGCCATACTGGCCGCACGCAAGCAGGCCAACATTACCGGCATCTTGGGAGCGCGCCATGGCATAGCGGGCATCATGAAGGAGGACTTCATCGATCTTTCAAAGCAAAGTCCGGAACAGCTCGAGTTGGTTGCAAACACGCCTGCAGCAGCCTTGGGTTCGGTGCGCCTGAAGCCCGGTCGCGCGGAATGCGAAAAGGTTTTCGAGGTGTTCAGGAAAAACGATGTGCGTTTTTTCTTTTATATCGGCGGCAACGATTCTGCAGAGACTGCCCACATCATCGCCGAGATGGCAAAAGACGCCAATTACGATTTCTGCACCGTGCACATTCCCAAGACCATAGACAACGATCTCAAGGTGACGGACCACTGTCCTGGTTTTGCATCCGCCGCGCGCTTCGTAGCACTCGCCTTCATGGGCGATGACCGTGACAATTATGCATTGTCCGGCATCAAGATCAATGTGGTGATGGGGCGCAGCGCGGGTTTTTTGACTGCGGCCTCGGCCCTTGCACGCCAGACGGAAGGTGACGGCCCGCACCTTATCTATCTGCCCGAGCGTGTATTCAACGTGGCATCCTTCCAGCAGGACGTGCGTGATGCGATGGCAAAATATGGCCGCTGCGTGATCGCCGTTTCCGAAGGCATCACCGACAAGGAAGGCAACCCGATCTCGACTTCCGGCGAGCGCGACTCGCACGGCAATATCCAGTTGTCCGGCAGCGGTGCTTTGGGCGATACGCTGGCAGCGTTGGTCAAGGAGGCATTTCCTGGACAGAAGGTGCGCGTGCGTGCCGACACCTTCGGCTATCTTCAGCGCTCGTTTCCGACCATCATCTCGGCGGTCGATGCAAAGGAAGCGCGCGAAGTGGGCGGGTATGCGGTGAATCACGCGGCCACCACAGGCGCGCCGGGCTCGGTTTCGATCAGACGCCTGTCAAGCAGGCCTTATGCCAGCGAATGCTTCATCACGCCGCTGTCCTCGGTGGCAAAGGAGGCAACCCACATGAAGAATGAATATATCAATGCTGCTGGCAACGATGTGACGGCAGCGTGGGTAGAATATATTGCACCGTTGGTGGGCGATCTGCCTGTGATAGGCAGGCTGTAAGGCTGGCAGAAAACCGGCTTGAGCCGGTTTTCTGCCCATTTTCGCGATATTATGGAGTAGAATTCTTCCGGCCCGCTTTCCGATATTGTTCAAACGGATTTTCGTACCATCCGCTCATAATCTCCGCATCTGATGTCATGAAATCAAAAGTTAAAGTGCTCTTCGTGTGCATGGGCAACATCTGCCGATCTCCCACAGCCGAGGCGGTATTCCGCCATTATGTAGAAAATGCGGGACTGTCCGAATCCATCCTTATCGATTCGGCGGGGACGCATGACTACCACATCGGCCATGCGCCGGATTTGCGTTCCCAGCAGGCCGCAGCGCAGCGCGGCTATGATATGAGCAGGCTGCGCGGACGGCAGGTGGTGCGCGAGGACTTGGAAAACTTCGACTATGTGCTGGCGATGGACTGCGCAAATCTTGCGATATTGCGGTACCTGGCGCCGCGCGGCTGCAAAAAAAATCCCGGGCTGTTTCTCGATTATGCGCGGCATCACAGGGAGCGCGAAGTGCCTGACCCGTATTACGGCGGTGAAGAGGGTTTCGAGCGGGTGCTGGACATGGTGGAAGATGCAGCGCAGGGGTTGCTGCAGCATATACGACTCACGCTTGAGCTCTCTGCATAAAAAAACCGCACGACAAGTCGTGCGGTTTTTTTGGAGCGGCAGAACTATGCCTGAGGGCGCTGGGTTTCGATCTGCACCAGCGGTTCGTTCTCGACATACACCTCGAGCTGTCGCGCACGCCGGCGGTTGACCGGCTGGGACTTGGGCGGATTGTCGAGTACGATCGCGATTTTCTCGGGTGCGGTTTCAATCTGCAACAGGCCTTCGATTTCGAGCTGAGCCTGCATGGCGGGTGCGGCAACAGGCCTCACTGCCCTAGGTTCTGCAACTGCCCTAGGTTCTGCAACTGCCACTGGCTCTGCAACTGCCGCAGGCTCTGCAACTGCCGCAGGCTCTGCAACTGCCGCAGGCTCTGCAACTGCCGCAGGCTCTGCAACTGCCGCAGGCTCTGCAACTGCCGCAGGCTTGGCTGCTGGAGCAGGCAGATTGGTGGGCATCGCGATGTATTCCGTTGGCTGCAACCTGACTGTGGTTTCCTGCGTCGTTTCCATCGCTGCGACTTCCGAGCCCGACTCGCGCTTCTCGCGCTCGCGGCGCCCGCCGCGACGCCCGCGGCGACGGCTCTTCTCGGTCTTCTCGGATTCGGCCTCGCCGTTCGCGGTCTTTTCGATTACGGGTTTTTCCTCAGCGATGCGAGGCTCAACCGGCTTTTTGGGCGGACGCGGCGGTTTTGGCTGTCTTGCTTCTGCGGGTTTTTCGGCCGGCTTCTCAACGGACTGAGGGCGCTCCGCTCTGACGTTGCGCTCAGGCCTGTCGTTTCTGTCCCGACGTTTCCTGCCTTCGCTGCGCTCGGCGCGTTCAGGGTGCTGAGGGGTGTTTGCAGCAGGCGTTTCCTTGACAGGCTCGCTGGCAAACAGCGATTTGAGCCAGCCCATCAGTCCGGGCGCCTTGGCTGGCTGTTCGGTTTTCATCGGTGCGGGCGCCAGGGGCGTGATGCCCTTGACCGCTGCAACGGTGCGCACACCCTTGGCGGGTTCCTGTGTGCTCTTCTCTTGCTCGGGTTTTTCCACCATGGTATAGCTGGGTTGCGCAGTCTCGCTGCTCAAGTCATCCTGACGCAGGCGATTGATGCTGTAGCTTGGTGTTTCCAGATGAGGATTCGGTATCAGCGTGATCGGTACCTTAAGGCGAGACTCGATGCGGTGCAGGTCGGCGCGTTTTTCATTGAGCAGGAATGTCGCGACATCGACGGGCACTTGCGCGTGTATTGCAGCGCTGCTGTCCTTCATCGCCTCTTCCTGGATGATGCGCAGGATGTGCAGCGCGGAAGACTCGGTGCCGCGTATGTGGCCGATGCCGTTGCAGCGCGGGCAGGTGATGTAGTTGCTCTCTCCCAGGGAAGGCTGCAGGCGCTGGCGAGATAATTCCAAGAGGCCGAATCGCGAAATTTTGGCCGTCTGCACGCGGGCGCGGTCAAAACGCAGCGAGTCGCGCAGGCGGTTCTCCACATCGCGCTGGTTCTTGCTGTTCTCCATGTCGATGAAGTCGATCACGATCAGGCCGCCCAGATCCCGCAAGCGCATCTGGCGCGCAATTTCTTCGGCTGCTTCGAGGTTGGTGTTGAGCGCGGTGGCCTCGATGTCC
>JAJXWG010000214.1 GCA_021781695.1 Pseudomonadota bacterium | reverse complement strand
TAACTCACAATGCGCTGGCACTGGGGCTCATCGGGCTTGCCGAAGTGGTTCCCTATTTTTCCTGCGCATTATTTGCAGGCTATGCGGTCGACCATCATTCGCGGCGCATGTTCGGTGTCGGCGCGGGATTTCTGACATGCATGAATGCGCTTTTGCTTTTCTCGACCACACTCGTCTCATACCAAAATCCGTCGCTGTGGATTTATGCCGCAATCGCCAGCGGCGGCGTAGCGCGCGCCTTTATCGGCCCGACCTACAATGCGCTCTTCGCGCTCTGCCTACCGCGCGACCTGTATGCGCGCGCTGCCGGCGTGGGCAGTTCCGTGTTCCAGTCGGCACTGGTTGCGGGCCCCGCAATAGGCGGCGCACTGGTTGCCTGGACCAGCATGACTGTCGCCTATCTGGTCGCCAGCTTGCTTGCAGCTAGCGCCGCATTGACCCTGCTGTCACTCACCGTCAATGAGCCACCACTCGCTCAACCCTCCCCTATCCTTGCAAGCATACGCGAAGGTGTACGCTTCGTGTTTGGCAACCGTATCCTGTTGGGCGCACAGGCGCTAGACATGTTCGCGGTGCTGTTCGGCGGGGCAGTAGCGATGCTGCCTGCATTCATCCACGACATATTCCATGCCGGACCCGAAGCGCTTGGCATTCTGCGCGCAGCCCCGGCGCTGGGCGCGATCGCAATCGGTCTGTTGCTAAGCCAATATCCGGTAAACCGCCATGCTGGGAACTGGCTCATCACAGCCGTTTCCGGCTTCGGCATCTGCATCATCCTGTTTGCACTGAGCCGCAACTTCTGGCTGGCAGCGCTTTTGCTGATGGCGTCCGGCCTGTTCGACGGGGTATCGGTGGTGATGCGCTCCACCATCATGCAGCTTTCAACACCCGATGCAATGCGCGGGCGCGTGTCCTCGATCAGCGGCATCTTCATAGGCTCATCCAACGAGCTGGGCGCATTCGAGTCAGGGGTAGCCGCGCGGCTGATGGGCCTCGTGCCCTCGGTGATTTTCGGCGGCGCAATGACGCTGGTCGTGGTGGCATCCACCTCATACCTCGTCCCTGCCTTACGCAGACTGGAGATGAAAAAACTGCACTAGACGACAGGCAGTTTTCCTGCAAGACGATGCCTGCACGCCCATCCTGTTTTCCATATAATCTGTGATGCTATTGCCTAGGCAACAGACAAAACCAGTGCTAGCATTGCAAACGTATCTGAACAAAGGCAAACCCGACTGAAAAGCGGGCGGCGCAAAATCACCGGTCTAATGGAGTGCTCTCCAATGACAGCGGGATTGCCGGATGACAGCTTTCAAGACCCAGTCCTTCGCCCGCCTTCCAATCAATGCTGGAACCGCTTTCATGGTGCACATGAAGGACAATATATGGAAAGCTTCGACCCTAACATCGTCAACACGCATTATCTGCAAAATGTCATGGGCCTTGCCAAGACTCATGGAGTTATCGCGAGCGAAGATATTTTCGACGCAAAAGGTATCAAGCTGATCGCCAAAGGCACCCTTGTTAATGAAAGTCTTCAGGAACGCCTGATACGCTTCAAGTTGAACAAGCCTCTCGAGGGCAGCCTAGATGTTGAAGGCGGGATAAGTTCACAGAAACTGATGGAGCAGGCACAGATCGTTCTCGACGAGGTGACACCGCTATCCATGCTGATGAAGTCGGGCGCATCCGGCAAAGCAGTGCTTGCGATACTCAAAGAAATTCGTTTCAACAAGGCCAGCACACTGCTTTTGAGCATGGAGCAAGGCGGGACTGGAACGGGTTTCAGGCATGCGGTATTGGCTGCTGTCACCGGAATAACACTGGGTCTGCGCCTGGATCTTGATTCTGCTGCGCTGCACAACCTGGCTCTGGCTGGGTTGTTGCACGATGCGGGGGAATTATATATCAACCCAGAATTCAGGAATCCAGGCCGCCAGCTTGCGCCTGAAGAATGGAAACACATTGCGGCACATCCGCGCATCGGACAACTCGTGACAGAGTCCACGCCCGGCATTCCGCGCGCAGTCTCCATCGCCATTGGCGAACACCATGAACGTCCAAACGGTTTTGGCTATCCGCGGCAACTCACCGCAAATACCATCAGCAAGTTAGGCAAGATACTGTTGATGACAGAACTTCTGTGCGGCATCTTCCCCAAAACGGATCAGCCCATGGAACGTTCCTGCCTTGCAGTCAAGGTGATTCCAGGGGAGTATCCGCCTGACCTGGTTTCGCTCATCACCAGCAGTGCACAAGGCGCGCCATCGCCTGCACTCGTGGATGCCGTAAGACACCAGGAACTGGTGGAGCGTGTAAAGCGAATAGAGCCCAGGATGGAAGCCGCGATAGCACACATTGAAACCACCATGCCTGGCAACACTGGCGCTGCAGACGCGCTGATCGGCCAGACCCGCGAGCGGCTGTTGATGTTGAGACGGGCGATGTATTCCACAGGGTTATATGGATGCAAAGATCTTCAAAGCCACGAAACCCAAACCAGCGGCATCGCGCTGGAAATGGATACCGTGACTTACGAAATCGAATGGAGGTTGCGCGAACTCTCCCGCCAGATCACGCTCAGCATGTCGTCCCTTGCCAAGGATGATCAGCGGGAATATTTCAAGACGCTGGTGGCCTGCCTGGTCTGATCGGTCCTGCGC
>JAJXWG010000030.1 GCA_021781695.1 Pseudomonadota bacterium | reverse complement strand
TGCTCGCGCACATGTTTGTCAGTGCGCGATCCCTGATAGTGAAACATGCCCGGATACTGGGGAGATAAACGCGACACCGCATCGTAGTAGGAGCGCGACACCAGTATCTGGCTGGGATCGGCAAAGCCCATGATGCGTTGCGCGACATTGATGCCGTCTCCGACGATATTGGGTTGCCCGTTGATATCGCGAACCAGGCGGACAGGCCCCAGATTGATGCCGATACGGACCAGGAGTTGCGGTTCCAGATAGGGATCTTCGGCAAGCAAACTGGCACGCAGCCTGAGCGCCGCATTCAATGCAGCTTCGACATCGCCCAAGAAATTGATTGCAGCGCCATCGCCCGTATCGAGTATGATGCGCTCCGCGACAGGCACATCGCCAATAGCCTCCGAAAGATAGGCATTAAACCTGTCTTTCAGGGAGATTTGACCCGCCACGGTTTTTTTAGCATATTCCACGATATCTAAAAAAAGCACGCTGCAGATGATGGTTTTATTGCTGCGTTCTTCCATTCAATTCTTGTTGCACCGAATTATAGTTGACCGTTCAACGCTTGAAACGCCGGGCAGCCTGACTGGCATTTTTCCTTGTATTTCGTGCAGTGCGTGCAACGGGCGCCGGTTCAGGCTCGCCCTCTTGCGCATTCAAACCCGCCCAGTCGAGCACCTGCGCAATTTCACCCTCGCCAAGCTCCGCTGTCATTCCCCGTTTTAAACGGGATGGCAAATTGATTATACCGAATCGCACGCGTATCAACCTGCTGACAGGCAGACCCAGCGCGTCAAATGTCCGGCGCACGATTCGGTTTCGGCCCTCCTTCAGCATCACGCGATACCAGTGATTGAACCCTTCACCACCCTGGTCTTCCAGTTTTTCAAAGGTCACCGGCCCATCTTCAAGCGCGACCCCCTCGACCAGCGCGCGATTGATCTGTTCTTCCGTCATTGTGCCCTGCACGCGCACCGCGTATTCACGCTCAACCTCGAAACGCGGGTGCATAAGACGGTTCGCCAGTTCTCCCGAGGTGGTGAAAATCAGCAAACCGCTGGTATTGAAATCCAGCCGGCCGATGGCTATCCACTTCTGACCGCGCAATTTGGGCAGCTTGTCGAACACGCTCGCCCGCTTTTCAGGATCATCACGACTGACAATTTCGCCTTCCGGCTTGTGATACAGCAACACGCGCACCGCATGCTCGCGCTCACCCACGCGTATCGTGCGCCGCTCTGTCTTGATCAGATCGCCAGGCAATACGCGCATGCCCAGCGTGGCAGGCTCTCCATTGACGCTGACGCGGCCCGCAGCGATCCATTCCTCCATGGCGCGACGCGAACCGAAGCCTGCCTGGGCCAGCACCTTCTGCAACTTCTCGCCCTGTGTAACATCCTGCTCATTCATATGGTTAACTCGCGTCTTTCCAGCACGGCTTGCGCCAAGGTCCCGCTGTCTACCTGCTCAAGCTCGCCGCCGACAGGCAGACCCCGAGCGATGCGTGATACTTTAACACCAAGGGATTGCAACTGGGTTGCCAAATAATGCGCGGTGGCATCCCCTTCCACGGTAAAATTGGTTGCCAGTATCACTTCACAAGGCTGTTCCTGCACCCGCCTGACCAGCCTGTCCAGATGCAACTCCCTGGCACCGATGCCATCCAGCGGCGACAACCTGCCCATCAGCACATAATACATGCCCGTGTAACAATGCGTTTGCTCCATCATCAAAAGGTCGGCCGGCATCTCCACCACGCACAGCAAACTCTCGTCGCGTTTTCCAGACGCGCATAAACTGCAGATTTCCTGCTCGGAAAAATTATTGCATCTTGAACAATGCCGGGTATTGGTTGCCGCCTGTTGCAAAGCAGCAGCCAGATGCAATGCGCCTGCACGATCCCGTTGCAGCAAATGATAGGCCATGCGCTGAGCCGATCTTGGCCCCACCCCCGGCAGACAGCGCAAAGCAGCAATCAACTCATCAAGATAGGTCATCAAAAAGGAAGTTTCATTCCTGGCGGCAATCCCATCCCTGCGCCAAAAGCACTCATGCGTTGCTCAGTGGTCTGGGCCACCTTCTGCACAGCATCGTTCAACGCCAGCACCAACAGGTCCTCCAGCATTTCGCGGTCCGCCAACATGCTGTCGTCAATCGAGATGCGGCGCACCTCATGCGAACAACTCATGCTTACCTTGACCATGCCTGAAGCTGCCTGCCCTTCGACCTCGACGGTGGCAAGCTCGGCTTGCGCCTGCTGCATGTTTTTTTGCATTTGCTGGGCCTGTTTCATCAAGCCGCCCAATCCACCTTTCATCATAACGATTGCTCCTATTGAACCGGTTTAATAGATTCGGGCGTCAAACTCGCGCCCAGTATGGTTTGTGCATCATTTACAAAATCATCCTGAGCTATCGCCTTGCTCGCCTGACTTTGCTTCTCCTGCTGATTCTGATGTTCGATCTTTGCCGGCGTTGCCACGGTCACTTTGCCCAGCACGACAGAAAGCTTGATCGGCCTGTCAAAGTGATCGCACAATGCAGCCTGCAAGTTATCTGTCGCCATCCTGGTCTGCAAATGCTTGTGCTCTTCTGAAAGGCGCAGCACCCAATGGTCCCCGGACAATGAATCCAGCACGCAGTGTTTCGCCAATTGCTGCGCCATGGCCTGCACCTTCAACTGACCCGACAATGCAGTCCAGTCAGGCATGTCACCGTCGGGCCGAACGAGCTCCTTCACGGCTTTTGCAGGTGCGATTTTAACCGGCTTGCTTGCCGGCGCAGCAGCCTGCGCCTCGCGAGCAGGCATAAACGCAAGCATGCGCAACAGCGTCATGGTGAAACCGGCATACTCGTCGGGAGCAAGCTCAATTTCAGCGCACCCATGTATTGCAATCTGGTAGAACAGCTGAACTTCTTCTTGCGTAAACGCTGCCGCCAGATAAAACAAGCGCTGGCGTTCCGGTTCATCGTCGACAATTGCCTCAGGCACAGCCTGCGCCAGCGCGATGCGATGCAGAACGGAAGCCATATCCTGCAGCGCAGATTCAAACGCGATGCTGCGCATCGCCATGTTGTCGGCAATTTCTAGCAACGCTTTGCCATTTTGCTCCCTCAACGCATACAGCAGGTCGAACAGATAGCCCTGGTCGATCGATCCTAACATGCTTCGCATTGCAGCTTCTTCGACCCTGCCCTGGGAAAAGGCGATCGCCTGATCCATCAGGCTCAGCGCATCCCGCATGCTGCCCTGCGCTGCGCGCGCAACGAGGTTCAGCGCGCCTGGTTCGAATTCTATTTTCTCCTGCTCCAGAACGTATTTCAGATGCGCCGCGATCAGGCCCGGCGGCAACTGCTTCAGATTGAACTGCAGGCAGCGCGACAGCACGGTGACTGGAATCTTCTGCGGATCGGTCGTCGCCAGTATGAATTTCACATGGGAGGGCGGTTCTTCCAGCGTCTTCAGCATCGCATTGAAGGCGGACTTCGACAGCATGTGGACTTCGTCGATGATATAAACCTTGAAACGCGCATTGGTAGGCAGATAAAGCGCGCTCTCCAGAAGTTCGCGCATGCTGTCGACCTGAGTGTTGGATGCCGCATCCAGCTCAATCAAATCGACAAAGCGTCCGCTGTCAATTTCCCGGCAGGCACTGCATTCACCGCAAGGTGTAGCGGTAATTCCCGTCAGACAATTCAGGGATTTTGCGAAGATGCGCGCGATCGTGGTTTTGCCCACCCCGCGCGTGCCTGTGAAAAGATACGCATGATGCAGGCGATTTTGCGACAGCGCATTGGTAAGCGCCCTGACAACGTGCTCCTGCCCCACCAGTTGCGCGAAATTCCTGGGCCGCCATTTACGTGCAAGAACCGAGATATCTGACAAGTTATGCCGCGTCAAAAGTGGTAAATAAGATGAATTTCATTCAGATTGATACCCTGATTCGGCGCCTTGATTCCGCCGTTGGAGAGATGCTGATAACGATAACCCAGATCGAATTGCTGATGCGCACCCATGCTCACACCAAAACCCACATGATCGCCGAACTGGAACGAGCTGCCAAACTTGCGATCGCCGTTGATAAAATCCGGCGAAATGAAGTGAGCGCCTATCGCACCTTCAAGATAGGGCGATACATCGCCCGGATTTTTCTGCACAAACCGGAACACCGGAGTCAGACCCAGGTCTGTCACGTTCTGATTGTCGCCAAAACTGCTGAACCCCCGCCATCTGCCCACCATGGCCTCCCAGAAACCTGTCACCTGCCAGTTGCCATCAGTGAACCACTGACGGTTGAAGTTCCAGATTGCGCCCACCCGGGCTGTATCCGTTGCATTGCCGTTGCCTGCCTCAACTGATATCCCATCCACTGCCCATACATTGCCGCATATCAACAAAAGAAAACAACAAACCAGCTTTTTCACTGAACCCCTCCAGCGGCCTAACACAAAAGGAGGCGAGCCTTACCCCCGGCACTTGCAGTAATAACTATGGCTGCTTCCTTCCGGACCTGACCAGGTTCGCTACCCTGCAATGCGGGGAGACCCGCCAATTCTTCACGAAGCTGCAGATGCAACCTCATACTTTATACTGTGATACTGCTACTGTGATACTGCGTGCAACGGAATAATGCGATTTTTCCATTGCGCAGGTCCGATTTCATGCACCGAACGTCCCCTACTATCCACCGCAACCGTCACCGGCATATCCTCGACCTCGAACTCGTAAATCGCCTCCATGCCCAGATCGGCAAAAGCTAGCACCTTCGCGCTGCGTATGGCCCGCGACACTAGATAAGCCGCACCTCCCACCGCAATCAAATACACTGCCGCATGCTTTCTTATGGACTCTATCGCCAACGGGCCGCGCTCGGCCTTGCCTATCATGCCGATCAATCCAGCCTCGCCCAGCATCATCTCAGTATATTTATCCATGCGCGTGGCGGTCGTAGGTCCTGCGGGACCGACCACCTCGTCGTCCACCGGATCAACCGGTCCGACATAATAAATGAAGCGGTTGGTAAAATCCACGCCTTCCGGCAATTTTTCTCCACGGGCGAGCATTTCACTGATGCGTTTATGCGCAGCATCCCGGCCGGTGAGCAGGCGCCCCGAAAGTAATATCGTTTCGCCAGGCTGCCACTCGCCGATTTGCGCGCGTGTGATATTGTCGAGATTCACGCGCCTGGCATCCTGGGCCGGCTGCCACTTCACATCAGGATAATCGGAAAGCCTGGGCGGCGTAAACTCTGCTCTACCCGACCCGTCCAACTCAAAATGTACATGCCTTGTGGCCGCGCAATTGGGAATGATTGCAACAGGTTTCGATGCCGCATGCGTTGGATAATCCAGTATTTTGACATCCAATACAGTCGTCAACCCGCCCAACCCCTGCGCACCGATGCCCAGCGCATTGATCTTGTCATACAACTCGATGCGCAGCGATTCGATCCGATTGACCGCCCCGTGCGCTTTCAGTTCATGCATATCCATGGGCTGCATCAAGGCCTCCTTGGCCAACAGCACGGCCTTTTCAGCAGTCCCGCCTATGCCTATGCCCAGCATGCCCGGCGGACACCAGCCAGCGCCCATGCCCTCCACGCTCTTCAACACCCATTCAACAATATCGTCTCCCGGATTCAGCATTTTCATCACAGCCTTGTTTTCCGACCCCCCGCCCTTGGCTGCGATGCGCACGTCGACCTTGTCGCCCTGCACCAATTCGACATGCACCACGGCAGGCGTATTGTCACGCGTATTCTTGCGCTCCCCCGCAGGGTCAGCGACGATGGAAGCGCGCAGCACATTGTCCGGATCAAGATATGCACTACGCACGCCTGCATTGACCATTTCCGCAACATCAAGCGTGGCATCCCAGCGCACCTGCATGCCAACCCTGACAAATGCCACCACTATCCCCGTGTCCTGACAGATCGGGCGATGGCCAATCGCGCACATGCGGGAATTAGCAAGTATCTGCGCCATGGCATCCTTCGCGGCAGGCGCCTGCTCGATCGAATACGCATCCCCTAGCGCCCGTATGAAATCGGCCGGGTGATAATACGAAATGAACTGCAATGCATCTTTGATGCTGTCTATAAAATCCTGCTGATGAATAATAGTCATGACTATCCTGTTGGCGTATCGGGAAAATCAGCGCAGAAAATCCCCAGCCTCTCATCTCCCATGGCTCATGCTACCAGCAGACGTGCAATAAAGCGATACTTGCGCTACGCTATCGGCAGGCCGTTTACCTGATTCCACCTTAATAACATGAAAAATATCAGCTATCATCTCGCATCGCTTGCGATCACTGCCTGGGTTGGCAGCCTTTGGGCCATCAGCTACCTTGCAGCCCCTGTACTTTTCTACATGCAACCCGACAAAGAGCTGGCCGGCAGGCTGGCAGGACACATGTTCTCTGCCACGCACGATATCGGCCTCGTTTGCGGTGTATATCTGCTCGCGTATCTTTTATGGCGATTTAAGTGGGCAGCGGCTCGGCAGCCGATGTTTTTGGCATCCAGCCTGATGCTCTTGCTTACCCTGATCATGCTATTTTATTTTGAGCCTGTAATGAACGGGTTGAAAGCAGAGGCTCTGCCGCTGGACGTAATGCATAGCGCCTATGGCGCAAGATTCAGGATGTTGCACGGCATTTCGCAATTGCTAGCGCTCGTCGAGAGCCTCTTGGGCGCCTATCTCGTGATCAAGAATCGCCCGCCTAACACATTGCAAGAAAAATTCGTTTGATTTTTATCAATCCCCCTCTTGCATTAACAATATTACCGTATATACTGTAACTAAAGCAGCAAGCTTCAAATGCAAATGGAGGATAAGTGATGGAACAGTCATTTTCGCACGGCCTGCTCTATTCGGTTGCACCGGAAAATCTTTCCGAACTTCATCTTAAGGATGAAGAAGCACCGGACGATTTCGAATGGGAAAAGCGGGATTCCCTGATTAGCAAGCTAATCACGGCGTTGTTCGCCCGCTTCAGATAAACCGAGCCAACCCACATAACTCTCGCCTTCAGTCTCTAGCAACTCCTCACCGCCTGCCAACGGAAATGGTAAAATCGCAACCATCGGCAAATGCCGATTTTGCCGGCTTGCGCCATACATCGATGAGCAACAAGATTACATTCATAAAAAAATTGTCAGGCTGGCATCCCAAGTCCTTTTCCGGACTTATTCTGGCAGGTTTTCTGCTGGCCTCGCTGCCGCTGATGCTTTCACTCATGTACAGCGCAGCATCGATCAACCAGCTTGCAAAACAAAACCGTCAGGTGGTTTACAAGGCGGAACAAATTGCACATTTCAGCCGGTTGTTGATCGACTATGCGACGACAATGGAACACAGCGTGAAATTATCATCCATTCTGGCTGACGAATCCTTGCTGAAAAATTATTACCAGAATCGCGAAAAGTTCAGGGAAACCCTAGCGAGTCTCAGCACCCTTCCGCTCACGCCAAAACAGGGCGAATTGCTGCAAACAATAGATACTGCCGAATCGACTATTTTTCAAGAAGTCACAGCCCAGTCTCATCAAAACGAGTGGCGTGTCGTCGATTTTTCTCCGCTGATGGACTCGACGCAAAGTTTTCTTAATCACGGGGATGCCCCGATTGAACGCGAAGTGGGCGCAATGCAGGAAATGGCTGACCAGGCAAACAGGATTATCATCTGGCTGCTGATCGCGCTGATACCGTTTGTGATCCTGCTTGCCTTTGGTTTTTCCATACTGATTGCAAGACCCATACGGCAAATCGATGAAGTGATACGCGCCATGGGAAATGGGAACCTGTCGAATGCCGTCCGGATAAAAGGGCCGCAGGATTTACAGCAACTGGGAGACAGGCTGGACTGGATGCGCCTGCGCCTTCTGGAAATCGAACAACAGAAATCCACTTTTCTCCAGCATGTGTCTCACGAACTCAAAACGCCTCTTACCTCAATCCGGGAAGGCGCCAATCTGCTCTCGGAAGGCATTGCCGGCGCGCTCACCACAAATCAGGAGGAAATCGTCAGGATACTTGCCACCAACAGCATTCAATTGCAAAAACGCATCGAAGACCTGTTAAACTTCAGTGCGCTTCAATCCGAAAAAGTGGTACTCATCAAACAGAAAGTTGCGCTCAGGCCTCTGCTCGAACTCGTGGTGCACGACCAATATCTGGCCATAACCAATAAAACGCTGCGGATTGAACTGCTATGCCCTGACATATCAATGACTTGCGACGAACAAAAATTTAGAACAATTGTGGACAACCTTCTATCCAACGCAATCAAGTATTCCCCGCCTGGAGGGATCATCAAACTCCATGCAATGGAGACAGATCGCGCCTTGAGACTGGATGTGATCGATTTCGGCCAGGGTATAGACAACATGGACAAAGAAAAAATTTTTGAGGCTTTCTATCAGGGGCGCAGAGCGCCCCAGTCGCACATCAGAGGAACAGGGCTGGGCTTGTCCATTGCTCGCGAATACACGCTTGCGCATGGGGGCACGATAACGCTTGCCGAACAAGAAGAAGGCACATGCTTCAGGCTGGAATTTCCATTGAACCAGAACGTTGCTGCAGAATGAAAAACCCGATGATCAAAAAACCGTACACACTAATGCTAACGCTCCTGCTTGGCGCATGTACAACCACCACAACAACAGCACCACAACCCACCCCGCAGCCCGATCGCACCCCTGCCATGGTTTACTGTGCGCCCGCCAGGGAAAATCCCAAACTCGGTGATATCATACGTTACTATTCCCACATTAGCGCGCTAACCTTGCCCGATGCTGCCAACGAATACAATGCGGTAAGCCAGAACTTCTCAAAAAACCCGAATAATACCGAACGCATCAAGCTGGCCATGCTGCTTTCTTTGCCAAACACCGCTTTTCACAACACGGCAGCTGCGCTCGACCTGCTTGAAACCTGGCCCAATCAGCCCACCGATTCCTCATCTGATCTGCATGACCTGGCCCACCTTTTCGGTGCACTACTTGCCCAACAGAGACAGACAGAGGAAACCGTAAATGATCTTGGCAAAGCCCTGGTAAACGAAAAAATGCATTCCAAATCCCTGCAGGGAAAGATAGACGCAATCAAGGCCTTCGAAATCAATCAGACGCATCGGGATCAACCATGAGTGCGGCACGGCCTACCGCGAGAATACTGATCGTGGATGACGATGCAGACCTGCTGCATCTGTTGTCGATGCGACTTGTCTCGGCAGGATATGAAGTCGAATCGGCTGACAGCGCGGAGGCCGCGATCAAATCGCTGGAGATGGCAAGACCCCAACTCGTGATTACCGACATGCGCATGCATGGCATGGACGGAATGGCGCTTTTTGAACACATACACAGAAGCATGCCCGCGCTCCCTGTTATCATGCTCACCGCACACGGCACCATTCCGGACGCCGTTGCGGCTACACAGCGCGGACTGTTTGGCTACTTGACCAAGCCCTTCGACAGCGCGGTGCTGCTGGAACATATTTCAAGAGCGCTGCAATTTTCATCCCCGACATCACAACCGTCAGAGCATTGGCGCGCAGACATCGTCACCCAGAGCAGCGTCATGGAAGATATCCTGATGAAAGCCAGACTGGTGGCGAATGGCGATGCAAGCGTGCTGATCAGGGGAGCCAGCGGAACCGGCAAGGAGTTGCTTGCGCACGCCATACACAATGCAAGCCCGCGCGCGAAAAGCCAGTTTGTAGCCATCAACTGCGCCGCGATACCCGAACAACTGCTCGAATCCGAACTTTTCGGACACACCAAAGGCGCCTTCACGGGCGCAGTCCGCGATCACAAGGGATTGTTCCAGTCGGCCAATGGTGGCACGATTTTCCTCGATGAAATCGGCGACATGCCGCTTACATTGCAAAGCAAACTGCTGCGCGTGCTCCAGGAAAAACAGGTGACCCCCGTCGGTGCAACCCATGCGGTTCCGCTCGACGTGCGCATCATTTCCGCAACCCACCGCGATCTGAAAGCTGAAATCAAAGCCGGGAACTTCCGCGAAGACATCTATTACCGCCTCAATGTTGTCGAGCTGATCATCCCTGCATTGTCTCAGCGCCGCGAGGATATCCCGCTGCTGGCTATGCATTTCCTGTCGGCGCTTGCCAAAAAATACAACCGGAATATCAACGGATTTTCCCAAGAAGCGATGGAGGCGCTGGTCAGGGCGCCATGGCCCGGAAATGTCAGACAACTTCTGAATGTCGTCGAACACAGCGTGGCGCTCTGCACCACACCGCTAATCTCGTCCGTGCTGGTTCAGCAGACCATGCACCAGGAGGAGGAAATGTTGCTCTCGCTTGAAGAAGGCAAGAAGCGTTTTGAACGTGAGTATTTGATCCGCATACTCAAGATCACGGAAGGCAACGTCACTCAGGCAGCCAAGTTATCCAAACGGAACCGCACCGAATTTTACAAGCTGCTCCAGAAACACCAGCTCGACCCGGCCTCGATCAGACAGGACATGACGGAACATCCCGGCGTAAATCAGGCAGTGTGAAACTGGTATAGCCAAGTCTCTGTCAGCGTTTGTGCGCCTGCTTTAAGATAAAGGCGGATATCAACTGTTTCCTCCGCCTCCAGATCAAAAAAGGCGCGCCAGTGCCCTGCTTCTCCATCGGGAACTGCTTCAGTCATCACATTGGATATTTTGCCGCCTGTGCTGGTCAGCACCGCTTCTGGGCTGATGCCGGGAGCAAGCTTGGCGAGATCGCCTCCTTTGAACTCGACCTCAAATTTATGCGCACCCTGAGGACGTTTGGCAGACTCCCCTCCTCTTCCGATGCGTGTTGCGACACAGCGCGCAAGACTGGTCTTGAAAGGCTCATCTGCCTGCCAGTACAGGCGGTAGCGCAAGCTATAGCTGCTGCCTGCACGGGCCTTTTCACGCGGCACCCACATTGCGACCACGTTATCATAGATTTCTTCTTCCGTATGCAGCTCGACCAGTTGCACGGAACCTTCGCCCCAGTCTCCGACCGGTTCGACCCATAGACTCGGGCGGCGTTCGTAATGAACGCCATCCAGATACTCGTCAAAATGGCGCTCACGCTGCATCAGCCCGAACCCTTTGGGGTTCTTGTCAAGAAAATAGGACACATTGATGCCGAGAGGATTGATCAAAGGCCGCCAGACATGTTCATTGCTCCCGGTCCACAATGCCAGACCATCCGAATCATGCACCTCGGGCCGCCAGTCTTCCTGAAACGGCTTGTCCTTTTGCGAGAACCAGTACATGGAAGTGACTGGTGCGATGCCGAAGCGCTCGACGTCCTTGCGCAGGAACAGATTGGATTCGATGTCCATCAGCACACCTTGGCTTCGCGTCAGCAGAAAGCGGTAGGCGCCGGCGATGCTCGGGCCATCCAGCAAAGCATATATGGTCATCGTGTCCGAATTCTGATCTGACGGCTCGAAATAGAAACGGGTGAAGGCGGGAAATTCTTCGGTGACATTCTTCACCACCGTATCGATGGCGATGCCGCGCGCGGAAAGACCGTACTGATACTCGTCGCCGATCGCGCGAAAATAGGAGGCGCCCAGAAATGCGGCCCAGTCGTTATTCTGCCAAGCGAGGCGAGACTGATTGCCTGTGCGGCTTTCCTGTATGCGAAAGCCCGCATATCCAGTCTCCGATCCCAGGCGTTGCGCCGGACTGTCGGCTGGCATGTCGAAATGTTTCTTGTCGTAGAGAATTTCGCGCGCGACGAATCCTGCCTCGTAAGACAGGTGATCGAGCCGGTACATCTTTACCGGCCTTGGGAAAAATCGCCCCGGATGAAAGAAGGCGATCGGGTACTGGCCAGGACCTTCAGCAAATAGCGCATTCTCCGGCTTGAAACGGATTTTTCCATGCGCTTCCCAGTCGATTTGTTCGAGCACGCTGGCACTGGGTTGGGATGCTGGACGATAGGCTTGCGTTGCCAGAAAGCGCGCCTCTTGGACCAAATCATCCCAGCTAAATGTATTTGCAGCACCCAGCGCCAACCCCGTATCGGCAGCCCATGCGTCAGAGCAGGGAAGCGCAAGCGATGTCGCAGCGGCAGCCAAAATCCCCAGGAATTGACGGCGATCGAATTCAGTCATCGTTGAATTTCCGTTTGTAGTCTATGCCCATGCGCGCACCAGCACGGCAGGCGGAATGCGTTCTTCGGGTGTAAGCAACCACTGACGGTAACGCAATATCAATCCCCAACGCGATTCGCTGGTCAGCACCGTCAGGGGCGCTGCAAACAGCAAAGGCAAGCCCACCGGCAAAAGCCACCACAGCGCATCGTGGTGAGTGTGGAATGTCGCGATCATACCCGATGTCACGACAGCCATCACTGGCATGAACCGGCGCCAGGCATCGCGAAACCCTCTCGAG
>JAJXWG010000213.1 GCA_021781695.1 Pseudomonadota bacterium | reverse complement strand
ATGGCGACCTGCACCGGGTCGATCTGGTTTTCGATGATGGCTTTGGTGCCAAGATGCGCTTCTTCGCGGCTGATGTCCTTGGAAAGGTCGGGGCCTGTGGCGATGCGCTGGATGATGGAACGCATCAGCAATTTCGGGTCGGATGGCGTGTTCATGGTTGTATGGTCTTTAGGTAGATAAGCATTAAGTGATTCTGATTCATTTTGATCGAAACAGCAATGCATTAATCGTTTGTTGAATCCGGTGCGATCTGTTCATCAACTCGCATTACAATAGCCGCATGAATCAGTTCAAGATCATTGAAAGCCTTGCGGATATTTCCACAACGGATTGGGATGCGATAGCCCAAGGCGATCCCTTGCTGTCGCATGCCTTCCTTTGCGCGCTGCAACAAAGCGGTTGCGCCACGCCAGAATTTGGCTGGCAGCAACAGTTTCTTACGCTCTGGCAGGAGGGCAGGCTTCTGGGCGCAATGCCGCTTTATCTGAAGATGAATTCCTTTGGCGAGCATGTGTTCGATTTTGCATGGGCGGACGCATATCGCCGCCACGGTCTGCATTATTACCCCAAGCTCGTGTGCACCGTACCATTCACGCCGGTGACGGGAAGGCGGCTGCTCGCACAATCCGATGAAGCCAGACGTTCCCTGCTGACTGCCGCGTTGAATTATGCGAAGCAAATCGGCGTATCCTCGCTGCACGCGCTTTTTCTGAACGAGGCCGATGCAGCGATTGCGGAGGAGCAGGGCATGATGCTGCGCCAGGATGTGCAGTTCCACTGGAAGAATGAAGGCTATCGTGACTTCGACGATTTCCTGTCCACCCTGAGCCGCGACAAGCGCAAGCGCATCAGGCAGGAAAGGCGGCGCGTGATGGATGCTGGCATCGAATTGCAATGCGTGCCGGGCATAAGTGCCACTGCTGAGGATTGGTCCTTCTTTGCCTCATGTTATCTGCACACCCTTGCGCTTCACAGTTCTCCGCACCAGCTGAACGAGGATTTTTTCCAGCGCATAGGCGCATCCATTCCTCAGCATACTTTGCTGGTGATCGCAAGGCGCGAAGGCCGGCCCATCGCCAGCGCGCTAAATTATATTACCGATGATGCGATGTATGGCCGTTCCTGGGGGACGTTCGAATTTCATTCCGGGCTGCATTTCGAGACCTGCTATTACCAGGCGATCGAGTATTGCATCGCGCAAGGCATCAGCACATTCGAGGGGGGCGCGCAGGGCGAACACAAACTGGCGCGGGGATTTCTGCCGGTGACCACGCGCTCAGCGCACTGGCTTGCGCATCCCCAGTTTGCCCGAGCTGTCGAAGACTATCTGGTGCGGGAGGCCGATGCCGTTGCCGAATATGTGGACTCCTTAAATGAGCGCAGCCCTTTCAAGACATCCGACTCTGCGTGAGATCGCCATGTGGATCTTTCGAAAATCGACGCTGCATGCGCTGAAATCCACCGCTGGATTTGCCAGAAAAACGCTCAAGGACTTCAACAGCAATCAGGGGCTGCTGCTGGCAGGCGCGATTGCGTATTACGCGCTGCTTTCCATGGTGCCGCTGCTTATCCTCTCCGCCATCGTGCTTTCGCACTGGGTCGATCGCACCGAATTGCTGGCGTCACTCGGGCATTCGCTGGCATGGCTCGTGCCCAGCCAGTCAAAGGCAGTCCTGTCTGATATATCCGAGTTTCTCGACAACCGCACTGCGATAGGCGTGGTGCTTGCGATCACCCTGGTTTTCTTCAGCTCGCTTGCGTTTTCGGTGCTGGAAAGGGCGATGGCGGTGATTTTCGCGCACAGGAAAATCGTCAAGAAGCGACATTTCCTGGTGTCCGCAATCCTTCCCTACTTTTTCGTGCTGTTGCTCGGGCTTTGCATGCTGGGTGTGACCGTGATTTCGGTCGCGCTGCAAAGCGTGGCTCAGGAGAACATGCATTTTTTAGGCTACTACTGGCCTCTCAAGGGGTTGTCAGGCGCGCTGCTCTATGTACTGGGTCTGCTGGTGGAGACTTTCATTCTGGCCATGCTGTATCTTGTCCTGCCGGTTGGCAGGACGCGTACAAGCCATGCGCTGATAGGCGGCTTCGTGGCGATGTCGCTCTGGGAGATCATACGCCACATCCTGATCTGGTATTTTGCGACATTATCGAAGGCGAGCATCGTCTACGGTTCGCTCACGACCCCGGTGGTCGCACTTTTCAGCATGGAGATTGCCGCAACCCTGTTTTTGCTCGGCGCGCAAATCATCTCCGAGTACGAGCGACTGGAAAAGCGTTAGTTTGTCATGCCGTTCGAATGTCTTCGCGCCATTATGGATTCTTGCAGCGCGTTGATTCATCAATGCTTAATTTTTGTAATATTTTTTTGCTTGCAATATTCCCGGAGAACACTACAATCAGCGTCTGCCACTAAAAAAAATACTAGATATAGTGGTTTCAAGAATTTTTCCGATAAGCTTTTAAAAAGGATACGCTCATGCCCAATACCGCTATTCCTGGTTCCCTGATATCCCCCGCAGATATACGCACCGATGATCAATTCGATCAATACAAGGTGATAAGACGCAACGGTTCGGTGGTTGTTTTCGAACCCGTGAAAATCTCCAATGCACTGACCAAGGCGTTCATCGCCGTGAACGGTGCTCAGAGCGCGGTTTCATCCCGCGTGCGAGAACTGGTTGAACATCTTACGCTGGGCGTGGTTCATGCGCTGATGCGCCGCCAGCCCAACGGTGGTAC
>JAJXWG010000029.1 GCA_021781695.1 Pseudomonadota bacterium | reverse complement strand
AGGCGCGCTTTGGCAAACGTGGCGATGCCTATGACTACCGAATGACCCTGGCCTATACTGCGGACAACGGTTATGACAACCTCACCACTCCGCCCAATGGCTATACGCTCTCAACGTTCAAGGCGCCGGGGCTCTTGAACAACAGCAATGACAGCAATCAGGCGCGCCTCTTCAATTATCGCGGGGATTATCATCCCAACGGCATCGATCGCTATGACATACAGTTCGGTTTCAATCACGATGTGCAGGGAGTCGGGTTCAGCGACAAGAATCCCGGACCTGACAATAACTACCTCGGCACGAACGGGGATCCTTTTCATAACCTGATCAGCAATTCGGATTTCGTGCAACTGGGATGGGTGCGCCAGCTGGAACAAGGTGCTGAATTGTCGCTGCGCTATTCACATACGAGGCAGGACCAGTCCGAGGCATTTCCCGTTTACCTGGTCGGTGTGTATTATCCTGGCCCTGTCATGCAGTCCTTGCAGACCAGCCGCGATGAAATCGAAGTGCAACACACACTGCCTTTAAGCGATACCAACCGCCTGGTGTACGGGGCGGCATATCAGATAGACAGAGCCGGTGGCCAGAGCGCGATGCCGCCGATTTCGCTGTATTACTCGTCGTCCTATGTCTACAACGAGTACAGGCTGTTCGCTCACGATGAGTGGGGCATTTCGCCAAAGTGGCTGCTCAATCTCGGCAGCATGTTCGAGCAGAATGATCTGGGGCAATTCAACACCTCCCCGCGCATCGCGTTGAATTACCATGTCACGCCGAAACAGACCCTGCGCATGGGCGTATCGGTTGCCTACCGGACGCCTGCAATGGCCGAGACCAGTTATCCCTTGATGCAGCCGGGCGCCTTGATCATTCCAACCCAGACGATGAATTCCCCCGGTTTGCTCCCTGAAAAACTGGTCTCCCACGAAATCGGCTATCTGGGCGAATTTCCAGACTGGTCAAGCACGGTCGATCTCAGGCTGTATAGTGATCAGTTGAGCAACGGGATCTATCTTTCTTCCACGGCAAAAAGTTTTGTGAACGGGATGTCCGGCGAGTACCATGGGTTCGAGGCGACGGTAAAACATGAATTCGATCAGGACAACAGCCTGACCGTGAATTTCGCGCACGCGTGGGCCGCCAGCAACGGCGTGCTCCTGGCCGCTGGCGGGCAGAAAATCATGGCATCCTCGGATCCTTTAAACAGCGACATCCTCGGTGCGAGCATCCCTCAAAACAGCGCAAGCGCACTTTACATGCTGCGCCTGCCGCATGATTATTCGTTCAGCACGGCCGCGTATTACCAGAGTGCGATGCAACCGTTCGACCGCGGCACCATCGACTATCAGCCGATACAGCGCCGCGTGGATGTGCGCATTGCCAGAGCCTTCAACGTAGCAGCAGGTGTGAAGGGGGATGTGGCGCTGGTGCTGCAGAATCTGCTCAATCAGGCTTATACCGAATACATCGCCAGCAACCTATTCAACCGGCGTGGCTATGTCATGCTGACGGTAAACTGGTGACATGGCGCCGGCCAAAAAAATTCTGGCCTTTATTTTCCTGCTGCTGTGCGGAGTTTCGCATGCAGACGAGTTGCGCGTGCTGATGGTGTTGAGCGACAGCACGCCACTTTATCTGAGTTTTGCCAAGGACTTCAGTCAGAATCTTCCCCCTGATATTCGTGTTGACCTGCTTCAGCACGCTGAAGATTTCGATGCGCAAAAAACCGACCTGATCGTGAGCGTCGGGGTGAGAGCTGCATACCGGGTGGCTGAAAAAACCGCCCAGCCCTTGCTTGCTGCGATGATACCGAGCAAGACCTATGCGGATTTGCGCACATTGAAGCAAGGTGAAATTTCAGCGATCTATCTTGATCAGCCCTGGCGCAGACAGGTTAATTTGCTGCACGCTGTATTGCCTGAGCGAAAAAGGATAGGGGTGCTGTATTCGGCAAGCCTGGATATTCCCGCGCTGAAGAGCGAGCTTGCCCTTCACCATGACACCTTGATCGCAAGGCATCTGGGCGGCGGGAATACGCTGTCTGTCGATCTGGATGATGTGCTGGGGCAGAGCGATGTGCTGCTCGCGGTGCCGGACAGTGAAATTTACAATGCCAACAGCATACGCAATATCCTTCTGACAAGTTATAGGCGCGGCATTCCGTTGGTAGGGGTTTCAGAGGCCTATGTCAGGGCGGGCGCATTGTGCGCAATTTTTTCCACTCCTGAACAACTGGCAGTGCAGGCAGACAGCGCTACTGCTGCATACGCCAGAACGGGAAGATTGCCCGTGGCACAGTTTCCTATCCAGTACAGCATCGCCGTCAACCGTGCGGTGGCCAGAGCCTTCGGGCTGGCCATCGAGCCGGACGATGCCATCCTTCTTCAGGTCAGAAAATCATCAGGGGGCTTGAGATGATGAGAAAAAAATTCAGCATACGCACGCATGTCATCTGGTTTACGCTGATGCCTTTGATGGTCATGGTGATCCTGCTTGAAGCCTTTCTGCTCCATGACCGATACGCCGATCTGGACCGCAACCTGGTTGCCCACGGACAACAGCTTGCCCGTCAACTGGCTGTCAGCAGCGAATACGGGGTGTTTTCCGGAAACCGCATGTTTCTGGACGGGATAGCCAAGAGTGCGATGCAGGAGTCGGATGTCAGGGGAGTCGCGCTATTCAACGCGGATCAGCAGGCGATCGTCAAGGATGGAGAGATATCGAATGCCGGCAACGAGTTGGGTCTGGTGAGCGCACAGACCCCGATATTTGATAACGGCGAGTTGCTGCTGCTGTATCGCCCTATACTTGCCAGCCGGATCGATCTGAACGAGCAGGATGCCAGACCTGTCGTTGAGCAGGCAGGGGCGGTGGTGCTGGAAATGAGCCGGGATGCGACGCACAAGCAGAAGTTGCACCTGTTGCAGGTTACGCTGCTGATGACGGTATTCTTCTTGCTGTTGACGCTGTATCTGGTGCAGATTGCCACACGCCGCATCATTTTGCCGATCACCAAACTGAGCCATGCAATACATGCGATAGGCGAGGGGCATCTCGACACGCGCGTGGTGGAGGAAACCGACATACGCGAGTTCTGCATCCTGTCGCGCGGCATCAATCAGATGACAGCCGATTTGCAGCACGAGAGGACTATCCTGCAAAGCCGCATCAATGAGGCTACCAATCAGCTGCACGAGCTGGCTTTTTATGACACGCTGACGCACCTGCCCAACCGGCGATTGCTGAACGACAGGCTGGCGCAGGCTTTGTCAGCCTGCGCGCGGGGCGGATACCACGGCGCTTTGCTGTTCATCGACCTGGATAATTTCAAGCCGCTCAATGACGAGTTCGGCCACGCAGTCGGCGATCTGCTGCTGATCGAGGCGGCGCGCAGAATCAGCAGTTGTCTGCGCGAGGAGGATACGGTCGCAAGATTCGGTGGCGATGAATTCGTCGTGATGCTGGGACGCCTCGATGCCGATTACGCACATTCACTTAGTCTTGCGCGCGGGGTTGCAGAAAAAATCCGCACGATATTGGCAGAAGGCTATTTCCTGAACTATCAGCCGCAGGGGCAGGAGGAAATATTGATCGAGCACCGTTGCACATCGAGCATCGGAGTGGTGCTGTTCATCGATTATTGCGGCAGCCAGGATGAGCTTTTGCATTGCGCCGATGCCGCGATGTATCAGGCCAAAAAGGAAGGCCGCAACCGGATCTGTTTTTATCAACATATCACGATGTTTGCACCTAAGGAGGAATGAGACCATGATCTGGCGTGGTATAACAGGATGAAAACTGTGCAGATGTACTGGAATTTCTCGATGGCAGGCTTTCCGCTCCTGATCGCAATGATGGGTTTTTATGCGGCCTGGACCCATGCGCAGCGGATGCACAAGCATTCCGGCCATGTGGCTGTCTTTTGGATGCTGACCGGAAGTTTCACGCTGGGCTTGTCCGTCTGGTCATTGCATGTGGCCGGCATGAGCCCGTCTGCCTCCTTTGACAGCACTCTGCTCTCCGCCTTGCCTGTGATGCTGGCTTCCCTGTCTGGTTTTTTACTGATGCGGGAAATCAGTGCGCTGCGCATCGCTCTTGCCGCGTTGTTGATGTTCGCCGGCATCAGTCTGATGCATTACCTCTCTTCGGCAGGGTCAGTCAGCGGGATGTCCGAGATCGAATCGCGCATCTTGTCCCTGTTTGTTTCAGCAGGGGCGTTTTGCTGGTTTGCGTGCGCGATTCTGGCAAACTTTTACGACAGGCACATCGCAGCGCAAAATGCAGGCAGGCAGGAGGCGCTGGAGCAGAAATATTTGCACAGGATGTTGCATGCCGAACAGCAGGCGCGCGAGATGACCGATTCCCTGCGCGAGAGCGAGATGCGCATGCGCATGACGCTGAGATATTCGCCCGATGCGGTATTCATCTGCAAACGGGACGGTTCCATCGTCTATGTCAATGACAACGTGATCAAGCTCCTGGGCTATAACCGAAAAAGCCTTTACGACATGGCCGTGTTCGATCTTGTTCCGGCTGACTGGCAGGATCGTTATCGCCAGGCAGCCAGGGAAATACTTGTCGACCATGATCGCCATGTGAAGGAAATACGCTTGGTAAGGAAGGACGGCGTGAAGATCCCGATGGAATTGAATGCGGTCATTTTGCCCGACGGGAGGATTTATTGCTCGTGCCGGGACATCACCGAGCGCAAGCTTGCCCAGCGCGCACTGCAGGATACGCAGGGGAGTATGCAGCGCGTGCTCGATTCTGTCGCCGAGGGAATTTATGGCGTGGACAACGATGGCGTTTGTACCTTCGTGAATGCAGCCTTTCTGCGCATACTGGGCTATGCCGACGCAAGCGAGATCGTAGGAAAAATCACGCATGATCTGATCCATCACTCTCATGCCGATGGCAGTCCTTATCCTGTCGAGACTTGCAAAGTGTATCAGGCGTTCAGGCAGCGGCAGGCCAACCATGTTGACGACGAAGTGTTCTGGCGTCGCGATGGCACCGCGGTTTGTGTCGAATACTGGTCTCACCCCATCATCAAAAACGGCCAGGTGCTGGGTGCGGTGGCGACCTTCCTGGATATCACCGAGCGAAAATCTGCCGAACAGAAGATACATCAGCTGGCTTTCTTCGATGCATTGACGGGTCTGCCCAACCGGCGCCTGTTGCTGGACAGGTTGAATCAGGCGGTTGCCGCCAGCGACAGGAATGGTTGTTATGCTGCGCTGATGTTTCTTGATCTGGATGATTTCAAGAAGCTTAACGACAGCCGTGGCCATGACATGGGAGATATGCTGCTAATCGAGGTGGCCCGCCGGCTGCAGGCTTGCGTGAGGGATGGTGACAGCGTTGCGCGCATAGGCGGTGACGAGTTCGTGGTGGTGCTTGAGATGCTGAGCGCGCATGTGAACGTGGCGGTGTTGCAGGCCGAGCTCGTGGGCGAAAAGATACGCGCCGCGCTGAATGTGGCCTACGAGCTCAATCAATATGCGCATCATACGACCCCCAGCATCGGCATCGTGCTGTTTCGCGGTTATGAGGAGAAAATCGACGACCTGCTCAAATTTGCCGACATGGCGATGTATCAGGCCAAGGCGGCGGGGCGCAATGCGATACGTTTTTACGACCCGGATATGCAGGCAACCCTGGAGGCGCGTGTAGAGATGGAGTCCGAATTGCGCAGTGCGTTGAGAGAGTCTCAATTCCGTCTCTATTATCAGATACAGGTCGACAACAAACGCAGGCCTATAGGTGCGGAAGTGCTGCTGCGCTGGGTTCATCCCGAACGCGGCCTGATCTCGCCTTTGCATTTCATTCCCTTGTGCGAACAGACCAGCTTGATATTGCCGCTGGGATTGTGGGTTCTCGAGCGCGCCTGTGAACAGCTCAGAGTCTGGCAGGACGATGCGTTGACCTGCGATCTGGTGCTGGCGGTGAATGTCAGCGCAACGCAGTTCCGCCAGGCGGATTTTGTGGCAGAAGTAGAACGAGTGCTCAAGGTGTCAGGTGCTGATCCATCGCGGTTGAAGCTTGAGCTGACCGAGAGCGTCGTGCTGGAACAGGTCGAAGAAACAATACTGAAGATGCGCGAAATCAACAGGCTGGGTGTGGGTTTTTCGATGGATGACTTCGGCACGGGCTATTCTTCGCTGCAGTATCTGAAACGCCTGCCGCTGGACCAGCTCAAGATAGATCAGTCATTTGTGCGTGACATCGCGACTGACCCCAACGATGCGGCCATCGTGCAGACCGTGATTGCGATGACAGAGGCGATGGGGCTGACAGTGATTGCAGAAGGCGTGGAAACTTTGGCGCAGTTCGAGTTTCTAGACCTGCGCGGCTGCGACGCGTTCCAGGGATATCTGTTCAGCAAGCCCGTGCCGCTTGAGGAATTCGAGGCGCTGCTGTGGAGAACGTGATCAGGCTGCCGACTCGTCAAAGCGGCTGCGAATTTCCAGGATTTCCGGAAAGTTATGCAGGAATGCATCGACCAGCATGGGATCGAAGTGCTTGCCGCGGTTCTCCCTGATCATGTTCACCGCATCCTCGATAGGCCATGCCTTCTTGTAGGGACGCACCGAGGTCAGCGCATCGAACACATCTGCCAGAGCAGCGATTCGCCCGGCCATCGGGATCGCCTCGCCGGAGAGACCTTCGGGATAGCCGCTGCCGTCCCATTTTTCATGGTGTGTCAGTGCGATCTCGCGTGCCATGCGCAACAGATCCGAATCGTCGCCTGCCAGCAGTTTTCCGCCGATTTCAGCATGCGTCTTCATGATCTCCCATTCGTGCTGCTCGAATCTTCCGGGTTTTAGCAGGACAGCATCGGGAATGCCGATCTTGCCGATGTCGTGCATCGGGCTTGCATGCAGCATCAGTTCGCATGCAGCCGGACTCCAGCCGATGGAGCGCGCAAGCAGCGCTGACATATGGCTCATGCGCAGGATGTGGCTGCCGGTTTCCTCGTCGCGATATTCCGCGGCCATCCCCAGGCGCTGCACCACCTGCAGGCGGGTGCGGCGCAGCTCTTCGGTGCGTGCTTGAACGATTTCTTCCAGGACCTTTTTCTGGTCGTGCATCATGCGGTGCGCAAGCTGTGCATCCAGCAGGTTGCGCACGCGCATCAACAATTCGCTGGTATCGAGCGGCTTGGTGACAAAATCGCGAGCGCCTGCTGAAAGCGCGCGCAGCAGATAGCTCTTGTCGTGCTGGGCGGTGAGTATCACGATGGGCGGCAAGAGTGGGTCATTCAACGCCTTCAACAGTTCCATCACCTGATAGCCGTCCAGGTACGGCATGTTGATGTCGAGCAGGATGAGGTCGGGCCGCAGTCCCTGATAGTGCGCGATGACTTCGCGCGGATCATTCACCGGGTCGATGTTCTGATAGCCGTGTACATTGAGCAGTTTTTCGAGAAGCTTCAAGTTGGCAGGCTCGTCGTCGACGATGAGTATGCGCGCTGTCTTCATGATGTCCTGGTTCATGCATCGCCCGAAAGGTATCGATCAACCGTGCCGAAGAATTCGGCCACATTAATCGGTTTGGTGAGATAGGCGGAAAAGCCTGCCGCGATGACGCGCGCGGCGTCGCGGGGCATTGCGTTCGCGGTCAGCGCGATGACCGGTATGTCTTTCAGGTTTCCGTCTGCCTTGAGCGCTTTCAAGAGCTCGTAGCCATTCATGCCGGGCATGTTGATGTCGAGAAGGATTAGATCCGGCTTGCGCGATTTCGCAAGCTCGATGCCAAGCTCGGGCAGGTGGGTTGTGAGCATATGAATGTGTTTGCGTTGCCCCAATAGCTGTGCGACCAGTTTCAGGTTGGACGGATTGTCCTCGATGTAGAGAACGGTGTGAAGCAGGCCATGTGCCGGGGCAATGTTCTGGATTGCAGGCTGGCCCTGTTTTTTTTGATCAGCCATGGTCGCGATCGGCAGTGCTATCCAGAAGGTGCTGCCTTCTCCATGCTTGCTTTCGACTTCGACCGTGCCGCCCATCATCTCGACAATGCGCCTTGTGATGGTAAGCCCGATGCCGGTTCCTTCGATGCTGCTTGCCGCATCGAGGCGGTTGAAGGGTTCAAACAGCTCCGCCTGGCGCGCTTCGGAAATGCCCGGCCCCGTATCCGTCACCCGGATGTGCAGGCGGTCATCCGTCCTTGGATGCACTTCAATCCTGACACTGCCGTCCTCATTGTTGTATTTGATCGCGTTGGACAGCAGGTTGAGCAATGCCTGCTTCAGGCGCATGCGGTCAGCCCTAACCGCGATGCCGGCAAGGCCGGCATGAGAAAGTTTGATGCCGCGCTTGTCGGCGAGCGTTCTCACAAGACTCAGGCATTCCTCGACGACGGGACAGACTTCCACGGGTTCCAGCGACAGGTCAATATGGCCGGATTCGATCTTGGCCAGATCCAGCACTTCATTGATGAGCGTCAGGAGGTGCTCGCCCGCCTTCAGGATTTCATGCACGCTGTCCATGTTTTCTTCCGACAGCTTTTCGTCGTATTGCAAAAGCTGCGCAAAGCCCAGAATGGCATTCATCGGCGTGCGCAGTTCATGGCTCATGCTGGAGAGAAACTCCGACTTGGCCTGGTTTGCGCGGTCGGCCTCATCGCGTGCGGCAATCAACGCATCTTCATCTTCCATCTGCGTGGTGACATCCTGCACGGTGCCGATCAGGTTCAGCAGTTTTCCTGATGCATCGGTTTTTGCACGCGCAAGCTCATGCACATGGCGCACCGTGCCGTCCGGCCGCACGATGCGGTGCACCACATCGTGCAATCCGGTCTTTGCAGCTAGCGCTTCGCTCTCGCGCACTTTCTCCCGGTCATCAGGGTGCACTGCATTCTGGAAAACGCCGACGGTGGGCTGGAAGCTTCCGGGTTTATGGCCGAATATGCGGTAGATTTCATCAGACCAGGCAAGTTCTCCGGTGACGAGATCCGCCGACCAGTTGCCGATATGCGCAAGCTTCTGCGCCTTCTGCAGTTGCCGGTCGCGTTCGATCAATGCCGCTTCAATCTGCTTGCGCTCGTCGATGTCCTGCACGACGCCCAGCATCTGTATGGGTTTGCCGGCCTCGTCGCGCACCACAGCACCTTTTTCAAGCAGCCAGCGTACCGTGCCGTCCGGCCACACCACGCGGTGTTCGACCTCGTAGGGTACGTTCCGTTCTATGCAGGCATTGACCGCATTGACCACGGACTCGCGGTCGTCCGGATGGATTGCAGCAAGGAAATTCTCGTAGGAGGTCTCAAGATCGCCTGCGGGATAGCCGAACAGCGGAGCGATGCGCTCCGTCCAGTAAAGCTCTCCGGTCAGAATGTTCCAGTCCCAGGTGCCGATGTTGGCGAAATGCTGGCCGCGGCGCAGTCTTTCCTTGTGGTGTTCAAGGGCGATTTCGGCTGCCTTCACGTGCGTGATGTCGGTGCGTATCGAGACGTACTGGTAAGGCTTGCCAGAGCTGTCCATGAAGGGGGTGATGGTTGATTCGACCCAGTACAGGCTGCCATCGCGGCGCCGGTTGCAGATTTCGCCCTGCCAGAGCTTGCCACCAGCAATGGTGGACCACAGATCACGGTAGAATTCCGGCGGATGTTTGAAGGACTTTAACAGGCGATGGTTGTGTCCTAAAAGTTCGTCTCTGGTATATCCGCTGATCTCGCTGAACTTGTCGTTGACATAGGTGATGTTGCCTCTGCGGTCGGCGATGCTGACGATCGCGTGCTGGTTTAACGCCATATGCTCGCGTTCCCGTTCATAGAGCGTATTCGTGAGGCGCGTCAATGCCGTCTTCTTTTGCCTGGAACTTTTTGCCCTGGCAGCGACGATGACGGTGAGCTGGTCAAACGGCAGCGGCTTGAGCAGTAGTGCATCGCAGTCAAGCCTGCGCGCGGTCTGTTGATAAGCACTGTCGTCCGAGGAGAGCAGGATCGGAATCTGTGCATCCCGCTCGCGCAGTATCGCAGCGATCGCCGGGCCTTTTGCTTCCGGTTCATCCAGGTCGATCAGCACGACATCGGGCGCAAAATGTTCCACTGCACCGAGCGCTGCCACAGGGTCATCCAGCGATACATGGACCGTGATGCCGGCCGATTGCAGCGCCTTGGCTGCAAGGTCATCGCAGGCTATCAGCAGCACGCGATAGGGTGGTACGGGCGGCCTATGTGTGAGGTTGTCCAGAAGAGGGGTCAGTTTGTGGGCATCCAGCGGCCTTGTCAGATAGTTGCAGGCGCCTTTGCGTAAGGCCATAACCTGTTCTGCCATGTCGTCCTGCACTATGAACACGAGGCATGTGTCATGGGACCTGATTTCAGCCAGCACGCGCTCATTGGACAAATGCAGGGCCATCACCACAACGTCAGGACGTTCCCCGGCCGCATAGGCGGCCAGGAGTCCGTCGGCAGAGGGGATTGTTTGAGTCCGGTAGCCATGGGCGGCTAGGTCTGTGACCAGCGCTATGTCTTCCTCCAGCAGATAGACCAGGGGAGAGCGATGCGCATCAGGTATTCCCAGGTCTTGCGTCGGCGCATCGGAAGATCGTAGTGTCATGCAGGTGCCATTTTATTAAAAACAATATTAATATTATCGCATTTTTTGGTTTAAATCTTGCGCGATATTACGACCGATTCCAACGATGCGACCATCGTGCAGACCGTGATCGCGATGACCAAGGCATTAGGGCTTGGCGTTATCGCTGAGGGCGTGGAAACCGAGGCACAGCTTGAGTTCCTTGAAGAACGCAGCTGCCATGCTTTTCAGGGGTATCTGTTCAGCAAGCCCGTGCCGCTCGAAGCGTTCGAGCAACTGTTGTCCAAAAGCAGCTAGGATGGAACCACCCGCATGCGGTGGCGGCCGTAGGCCTTGTTGAAAGATTCGAAATGACCGGCAATGGCGGTATGGCAGTCAGGGCAATGGCCGTCCCGGGTGAGCCGGTACTGCTTGATCTCATACCAGTCGCGCACGATCAGGTCGCTGCCGCAAGTCGGGCAGTGCGTGGTATCGCCCGCGATGTTGTGCACGTTGCCGGTATAGACATAGGATAATCCCGTTTTCAGCGCGATTTCCCTTGCCTTTATCAGCGTCCTGGTTGGCGTGGCGGGCCTGTCCGTCATCTTGTAGTCCGGATGGAAAGCGGTGAAGTGCAGCGGCACTTCACGGCCCAGTTCATTTTTGATCCACTCGCTCATAGCTGCGATCTCTTCATCGCTGTCGTTAAGGCCGGGGATCAGGAGCGTGGTGATCTCCACCCAGACATCGGTTTCATTGCACAGGTACTTGAGTGTTTCTTTCACGGGTTCAAGGTGCGCGCCGCATTGTTTGATGTAAAACTCGTCTGTGAAACCCTTCAAGTCCACGTTTGCGGCATCGATCTTGGCAAAGAAATCGCGGCGCGCGGCTTCATGTATGTAACCTGCGGTCACAGCCACGGTCTTGATGCCGTGCGCATGGCATGCGTCGGCAACATCCATCGCATATTCGGCAAAGATCACAGGGTCGTTGTAGGTGAATGCCACACTCTTGCAGCCCAGGTGTTCGGCGCTGCGCGCGATCGCTTCGGGGCCTGCCTCGTCGGCCAGCTTGTCAAAGCTGCGCGACTTGGAGATATCCCAGTTCTGGCAGAATTTGCAGGCAAGGTTGCAGCCTGCCGTGCCGAATGACAGGACGCTTGAGCCCGGATAAAAATGGTTGAGCGGCTTTTTCTCGATGGGATCGACGCAGAAACCCGAGGACCTGCCGTAAGTGGTGAGCACCATCGCATCGTTTACGCGCCCGCGCACATAACAGGCGCCGCGCTGGCCTTCATGCAGTTTGCAGTCGCGCGGGCACAGGTCGCACTGTATTCTGCCGTCAGAAAGCGGGTGCCAGTAATTGGCGGGATAGCGTTCTTCAAGGCTGATGGGTTCGTCCATTTTGCTGCTCCTCTTGGCATTCACGCGTATTCGGATTCGCTGTACTTTCTGACGGAATAGCGCGCAAGCCTGACTTGTTCATGCCAAAAATCCTCCGGCAATCCGGCCTTGCGTTTCAAGTGAGCCATGAATTGTTCAGGCTCGGGCAATTGTTCCCATACCTGCGGCAAAAAGGTGCTGCGATAGCGGGAGAATTCGAATATCACGCCATCTTTGCCGGGCCTGAGCTTTGAGAGCGCATCGGCTTCACTGCGAAACTCCATCGCTTTTGCTTCGCCCAGCAGCGAAATTTCGATGCTTGTGCCGACAAACTCTTCGCGGCTTAAGGGGGAGAAGCGCGGATCTAGGAAGGCTGCGGATACTGCATTGTTCTTGAGATCGGCAAGCAGCGACCGGTGTGCCTGCAACGAGCCGATGCAGCCGCGCAACCGTTCTTGACGGAAGAGCGTGACAAAGCAGGCGCCCGGCTCATTAAGCCACGATGCGCCTTCGTCAGCGGGAAACGATATGCCCAGTTCTCCGGCAATCGCAGCCCTTGCAATCGGCAACAGTGTTTCTCCCTGATCAGTGGACATGACGGCTGTCCTCGGTATACGCAAGCGAGGCATAGCCCACGACATGATCGCGCATGCCTGCAGTATCGCCCGAGTTGCGAAGATCGAGCAGGTGGGGTGTCAGATGATGATGCTTTGCTGCCAGCATCAATCCGTTGATGGGGGTGCCGCCACAGGCGCGCTCATGGGAAATCGGCTGTTCGAAATTAAGGATGGACTGCACGGTTTTCTCATCAGTGATCTTTGCGGCTGGATAAGGCAGATAGTGCGAGAGATCGGAGCTGATGACAATCAGCGTTTCCTTA
>JAJXWG010000028.1 GCA_021781695.1 Pseudomonadota bacterium | reverse complement strand
ACCATACAGATGCTGGTAGCCTTGAAGCCCATCCGTGATGCGGTGGGTATTGCACGCATCAATGTGGCAACCTATCAGGCAGTGTCCGGAACGGGCAAAGAAGCCATCGATGAGCTGACAGAACAAACCCGCGCGCTGTTCAACTCGCAGGAGGCGAAGGTGGAAGTCTATCCGAAGCGCATCGCATTCAATGTGTTGCCGCAGATCGACGTTTTCATGGAAAACGGTTATACGAAAGAAGAGATGAAGATGGTCTGGGAAACCCAGAAAATCATGGAAGACGACACGATACTGGTAAACCCGACTGCAGTGCGCGTGCCGGTGTATTACGGGCATTCGGAAGCCGTGCACATAGAAACCAGGAAGAAGATCACGGCCGTCGAGGCGCGCGCCTTGCTGGCAAAGGCGCCTGGTGTGGAAGTGGTCGATGAGCGTGTGCCCGGAGGATGGCCTACTGCAATCGAGGCCGCGGGCAAGGATGCGACTTATGTCGGTCGCATACGCGAGGATGTATCGCATCCCCTGGGTCTGGACATGTGGGTCGTGAGCGACAATGTGCGCAAGGGCGCTGCCTTGAACAGCATACAGATTGCAGAAATTCTGATTGCCGAATATCTGAATTAGTTGCCATTTGTCTGGATTATGCCTTATTGTTCGGTGGGCCGACTTGATTTTGCAGGCTTTTTGATGTTACTTTTATCGTTCAATAAATAAAGCGAGGCAAGAACTGTGCGAAAAACATTGGTGAAACGACCTTATTTACCAAAAGCTGCACCTGACCACTCAGAATTCGAGATGGACAATCGATTCACAAGTTTTCCTGCAAACATGCCCCGCAAGCTGATGCAAATTGTTGGAGTTACTGCAGGCCTTGCGCTTAGCACTTGGGGATATGCCGCCGGGTTGGGTGGCATCAATGTGGAATCAAGCCTGGGGCAACCGCTCAAGGCTGAGATCGAGCTCAGCGATGTGAGCAAATCGGACAAGCAGGGTCTGCTTGTGCGCCTTGCTTCGCCTGAAAACTATAAGAATGCCGGCCTGGATTATCCCTATGGCATCAAATACAACTTCAAGATTGAATATCGCGCCGATGGCCAGGCCTACATCAGGCTATCCAGCAGCCAGGCGATCAGCGATCCATTTGTCAGCCTGCTAGTCGAGCTTTCATGGGCATCGGGCAAGCTGGTGCGTGAATATACCTTTCTGCTCGACCCGCCAGGATATGTTCCCGAGCAACCCAAGGAAGCGCAGGTGCAGCCCGTGGCGCCTGTGGCTCCGGCCGTGAAGTCCGAGAAGCTCGAAGCGCCGAGTACTCCTGCTCCGGTTGAAAAACCGGTGATGCCACAGGCAAAGCCGGTGCCAAGATATGCTGCGCCAGTCAAACAGGTCGAGCCCGGGACAGGCAGCGCGATCACCGTTAAAAGCGGCGATACGCTGGACAGGATAGCGTCCCGCGTCAAGCCGCAGGAGGTGAGTCTCGAGCGCATGCTGGTGGCTCTTTACCGCGCCAACACCGATCAGTTTGACGGTAATAACATGAACCGCATCAGGACTGGGAAAATCCTGCATGTTCCTGACAGCAATGCGCTGGCGAACCTGTCGCAGACCGAAGCCGTCCAGGAAATTCATGCGCAGGCCGAAGACTGGAATGCGTATCGCCAGAAGCTTGCAGGGGCTGCATCGGCAAGCCGGCATGAGGGTGGAGGCCAGCTCGTTAAAGGCAAGATCACGAGCGCCGACAAGGCGCCCGTAGCCAGCGAATCTGCCAAGGAAGTTCTGCGTCTGTCCAGGGGTGAAGCGCCTGGCGACAAGTCGGCAGCGGCTGGCAAATCCAAATCGGCGCAAAAAAATGCAGCCGCAGAAGAAGCGATTGCAAAAGCCAAGGCGGTCGAAGATGAAAAGGCGCGCGCTGCGCTGCTGGAAAAAAACCTTCAGGACATGAAGCGTCTGGCTGAGCTCAAGTCGGAGGCGGCTGCGGCGGCAAGCAAGGTTGCAGCGGCAAGCAGCGTAGCACCCGCGAGTGCCGTTGCGGCTGCGAGTGCGGTGCAGCCGGCAAGTGCGGTTTCACCGGCAAGTGCAGTCAAGCCAGCCAAACCGGTCAAACCGGCAGTCGTAGAAGAGCCATCGTTGATGGATCAGCTTCTGGCCTCTCCCATTTACATGGGCATAGGGGCGGCTCTGCTGGTTGCGTTGGGTGCCTTGGGTATGGCTGCTGGCCGGCGCAAGAAGGCAGCAGCACTTCAGCCTGCCGAAGATGTCGGCGTGATCACCGGCCAGCTGACCAGCCCCGTCGCACCTTCCCCGGATACGGGTGATTTCACCGAGCCTGCTGTCCATGAAGAGGAAGCGGTTCATCAGCCCGATGATGTGGATCCGATCAGCGAGGCTGATCTGTTCCTCAATTTTGGCCGTGACGAACAGGCCGAGGAGGTGTTGAAGGATGCCTTGCAACACTCGCCTGACAATCACCAGCTGCATCTGAAATTGCTGGGCATTTACGCCGATCGTCAGGATGCGGCAGCGTTCGAAAACATCGACCGGATGTTGCGGGATACAGGCGACAGCGAAGCAATACAGCAGGCGGAAGTCCTGAGACAGAAATTGTCCAACGCGGCACCTCAGGAAGAAGCCAGGTTTGAAGACACGGACAGCGCAACACAGCTGACGCCGGCGCTCGATGAGATGGAAACGGCTTCGGTAACTGATGAACATGAAACCTTGGCTGATGAACGCGAGGAACCTGGGGCGATAGATTTCGATGTGACGCAGCCTACACCCGAAGCGATCACGGATTTTGATGTTGCCAAGCCTTTGCAGAAGGAAGAGACAGATTTCGATTTGACCAGGCCTTTGCAAGAGGATGAGACGGACCTGGATGTGACAAGCATCATGCCGCAGGGTGGAATGGATTTTGATGTGACATCGGATGATCACATTTCAGGCATTCCACTGGATTTTGATATTGCTGCCAAACAGCCGGAGCAGGCGGAACAGCACAAGGATGAGGCATTGCCGATACTCGATGACTTGATTTTCGATGTGACATCTTCACCGGTGGAGAAGGTAGCTGTGGAATCCCCTGTCAAAGAGGTTTCAGGCGAGGGCAATGAATTCATGCTGGACTTCCCGCTGGAGAAAGATCAGGTCAAAACACCGCCAGCAATCGATCTATCGGATATCAATCTGGATATGAACGAACCGGCTGAAACTGTTGAAACTGCCGAAGGCGAACATAACGAGCATTGGCACGAGGTTGCCACCAAGCTCGATCTGGCCAAGGCGTATCAGGAGATGGGAGATGAAGTCGGTGCGCGTGAAATTCTCGATGAAGTCATGCAGGAAGGCGATAAGGCTCAACAGCAGGAAGCCAGGTTGCTTATCAGCCAGCTTGGCTGATCCGATGATCTTTCAACTTGACGGCAGCTCGGGAAGGGCTGCCGTTTTTCATGTGCAACCTGCATGAGGAGTCAACCTTGAGGCTTCATCCTGCCACGCAGATTCTGGTCTGGTGCGCGCTGGTTGCCGCCATGCAATTTCTGCCCGCGACTCGCATGCTTATTTCAGGCGGCTTTGTGTTGCTCCTGGCCTTCATGGTTTCCCGTCAGAAACTAAGACAGCTTCTGCGCCGCACGCGCTGGTTCATGATTTCATTGTGGCTGATCTATGCCTACAGCATCCCCGGGCAGGCCCTGTTCGACTCGATATTCAGTCCGACGCGGGAAGGCCTGACGAGTGGCGGTTTGCAGTCGATGCGCCTGTTGGTGGCGTTGGCGGGACTGGCGATGTTGCTTGACCGATTGCATCGCCAGCAGCTGATGGCGGGTCTGTACAGCCTGCTCTTGCCATTGCAATACCTGGGACTGTCGCGGGAAAGACTGGCGGTGCGTCTGGCTTTAACATTGCATTACGCCGAGGTCGGCATGCTGCGTCCCGCTTCCTGGCGGGACAGCCTTCAAAGTCTCGAAGACGGGGGAATGCTACGCGTTGAAGAAAAAGTCATGGAATTGCCCGTTTATCACTTTGCATTTCAGGATGCATTGCTGCTGTTGGGGACAGTCCTGTTGTTGTGGCGGGCGATGCGATGAGGATTGCGCTGGGCGTTGAATACGACGGCAGGCCCTATTGCGGCTGGCAAAGCCAGGATGACGTGATGACTGTTCAGGATGTGTTGCAGGAGGCTGTGGGTAGGATCGCTGACGCATCCGTTTCAGTCGTCGCCGCAGGGCGCACCGATGCCGGCGTGCATGCGCTGGAGCAGGTGGTGCATTTTGATACAAAGGCAAAAAGGCCGTTGAGCGCCTGGGTGCGCGGCGTGAACTCGGAGCTGCCAGACAGCATCGCAGTGCGCTGGGCGCATGTGGTGTCTGAAGAATTTCACGCGCGCTTTTCCGCAGAAGGGCGCAGCTACCGTTATTTTCTGATCAACCGCCCGGTGCGATCGGCAGTTCATGCTGGGCGTGCCGGATGGTTTCATCTGCCGCTGGACATTGCAGCGATGCAACAGGCCGCACTTTGTCTGCTCGGAGAACACGATTTCAGCGCATTCAGGGCTGCGGAATGCCAGGCCAAATCGCCGGTCAAGCGCATGAACAGCATCAATATACGCAAAGAAGGCGAGATGGTGGTGTTCGATTTTTCGGCTAACGCGTTTTTGCATCACATGGTGCGCAATCTGATGGGATGTCTCGTGTATGTGGGCAAGGGGAAGTATCCTCCATCCTGGCTTTGTGAAGTGCTGGCAGGAAGGGAGCGCAGGAAGGCAGCGCCGACCTTCATGCCGGATGGTTTATACTTGCGCCGCATACTATACGATGCGAAATGGGGATTGCCTCAGTCAGAGGACAGATGACAGATGACAGATGACAGAGAGCAGGGAATGGCGGTTGTTCCGATGGGAAGAGGAATCAGGACCCGTGTAAAAATCTGCGGCATCACAAGAGTTGAGGATGCGCTGGCTGTTGTAAAGAGCGGCGCGGACGCCATCGGTCTGGTGTTCTTTGAGAAGAGCCCGCGCCATGTCAGCATTGAAAAAGCCAGGCAACTGGCTGATGCGCTGCCGCCGTTTGTCACGGTGGTGGGTCTGTTCGTGAACGCAAGTACAGAGACGGTGCGAGAGGTGCTGTCTTGTGTGCCGCTGGATGTGCTGCAGTTTCACGGCGACGAGACGCCGGAATATTGCGGGCAATTCCACAAGCCTTATCTCAAGGCGATACGCGTAAAGACCGGCGTGGATTTGCTACAATGCGCGGCGCTTTACAGACAGGCCCAGGGCTTGCTGCTCGATGCGCATGTCGAAGGGATTCCGGGCGGCACGGGTGCCGTGTTTGACTGGGCTTTGATCCCAAAGGACCTGCCGTTGCCTTTGGTTCTGTCAGGCGGCCTTGATGCTGAAAATGTTGCGGGCGCAATAGAGAAAGTGCAGCCTTATGCGGTCGATGTATCGAGCGGTGTGGAGGCAGGCAAGGGTATAAACACCCTGAAGGGTATAAAGGATGCGGAAAAGATCGCAAGTTTCATGCATGAAGTCATGCGTATGGATTACAAGAGGTTAGATAAATAGATGTACGATTATCCTGACAGCACGGGCCATTTTGGCCCATACGGCGGCATCTACATGGCGGAGACATTGATCCCTGCGGTGGAGGAATTGCGCGTGCAGTATTTGCGTTACCGGAATGATCCGGAATTCAAGGCCGAATTTGCTTATGAACTGAAACATTATGTGGGCCGTCCCAGCCCGATTTATCACGCCAAAAACTGGTCGGACAGATTGGGTGGCGCGCAGATATATCTCAAGCGCGAAGACTTGAATCACACCGGTGCGCACAAGATCAACAATGCGATAGGCCAGGCACTGCTTGCGCGGCGCATGGGCAAGAAGCGCGTGATCGCGGAGACAGGCGCTGGCATGCACGGTGTGGCAACGGCGACGGTGGCTGCTCGCTACGGCATGGAGTGCGTGGTCTACATGGGCGCCGAGGACATCGTGCGCCAGGCGCCCAACGTGTACCGCATGAAGCTGCTCGGTGCCACCGTGGTACCGGTGGAGAGCGGCTCCAGAACGCTCAAGGATGCGTGCAACGAAGCGATACGCGACTGGGTCACCAACGTCGAGAGCACCTTCTATATTTTCGGCACTGCGGCAGGGCCCCATCCTTACCCGATGATGGTGCGCGATTTTCAATGCGTGATAGGCAACGAAGCCAAGATTCAGATGCCCGAGATGATAGGTCGCCAGCCGGATGCGGTGATCGCCTGCGTGGGCGGCGGCTCCAATGCGATCGGCCTTTTCCATCCCTACATCGAGGAAAAACAGGTGCAGATCATCGGCGTGGAAGCTGGCGGACACGGCATCAAAAGCGGTTCTCATGCGGCGCCGCTTACATCCAACAGCAAGGTGGGCGTGCTGCACGGCAACAAGGTTTATCTGATGCAGGATGATGACGGTCAGATCATCGAGACGCACTCGATCTCGGCGGGACTCGACTATCCTGGCGTGGGCCCTGAACATTGCTTGCTGAAGGATATAGGCCGCGCGCAATATGTTGCGATTGACGACGACGAGGCGATGCAGGCTTTTCACGACCTTTGCCGCTTTGAAGGCATCATCCCCGCGCTGGAATCCAGTCACGCGTTGGCGCATGCCGCGAAGATTGCGCCTGCGATGGGCCGTGACAAGGTGCTGCTGGTGAATCTGTCCGGGCGCGGCGACAAGGACATCAACACGGTGGCGCGCCTTTCTGGGATATCCTTATGAGCCGTATACAAGCAACATTCGAGAAGTTAAAACAAGACAACCGCCGCGCGTTGATTCCCTTTTTTACCGCGGGAGACCCTAGTCTGGCGCTTACGGTGCCGCTGATGCACGCTCTGGCGGGTGCTGGGGCGGACGTGATCGAACTGGGCGTGCCGTTTTCGGATCCGATGGCCGATGGCCCTGTGATACAGCGCGCTTCCGAGCGTGCGCTGAAACACCGCATGACGCTGCGCGGCGTGCTCGGGATGGTGGCTGAATTTCGCACAAAGAACAGCACTACGCCTGTCGTTCTGATGGGCTATGGAAATCCGATTGAGGCGATGGGCTGGGGGCTATTTGCAAAGCGCTGCGAGGAGGTGGGCGTGGATGGCGTGCTGACGGTGGATTTTCCTCCCGAGGAGAGCCATGAGGCTTTTCTGCATTTGCAGCACCACGGTATAGACCCCATATTTCTGTTGGCGCCGACTACCTTGGATGCGCGCATAGAGACAGTTGCCAGGCTTGCCAGGGGCTATGTGTATTATGTTTCGTTGAAGGGCGTGACCGGTGCGGGCAATCTCGATCTGTCTGACATCGAAAAAAAAATCCCGCAGTTGCGGAAACATATCAAGCTGCCGATAGGCGTGGGCTTTGGCATCCGCGATGCGGCAACAGCAAATGCGGTGGCGAAGCTTTGCGATGGTGTGGTGGTGGGCAGCCGCATCGTGCAGGAAATCGAAGCTTCCACCGAGCAAAACGTGATTGCCAATGTGAGCCGCTTGGTGGGTGAGTTGCGCGTGGCAATCGATAAAGGGTAGTTCTGGCTGCGCCCGACATGGTGCAAAGTCCACCCTAAGTTGTTACATAGTAAAGGAATACACAATGAGCTGGTTTCAAAAAATGTTGCCGCCGAAAATCAATCGCCGCGAGGGCGATGCCAAGAAAAATGTGCCGGAAGGGCTTTGGAGCAAATGTCCTTCATGCGAGGAAGTGCTGTACCATTCCGATCTTGAAAAGAACCTGAGCGTCTGCCCCAAGTGCAATCACCATCACCGGATTTCGGCGCGCACCCGCCTCGACTGGCTGCTCGATGGCGAAGGACGTTTTGAAATCGGCGCCGAAGTGCTGCCCGTGGATACCTTAAAATTCAAAGATAGCCGCAAGTATTCCGAGCGCCTGATCGCATCGAAAAAAAGCACCGACGAGGACGACGCGCTGGTGGTGATGCAAGGCGCGATACGCACGGTCCCGGTTGTTGCAGCCTCGTTCGAATTCAACTTCATGGGCGGCTCGATGGGTTCGGTGGTCGGCGAGAGATTCGTGCGCGGCGTGCAGGTTGCGCTGGAACAGAGATGCCCGTTCATCTGCTTTGCCGCCAGCGGCGGGGCGCGCATGCAGGAAGGCTTGCTGTCGCTGATGCAGATGGCCAAGACCTGCGCTGCGCTGACCCAGTTGTCCGAAGGCAAGCTGCCCTTCATTTCCGTGCTGACGGACCCCACCATGGGCGGCGTGTCAGCCAGCTTCGCTTTCATGGGTGATGTGGTGATCGCAGAACCCGGCGCGCTGATCGGCTTTGCGGGTGCGCGCGTGATCCAGCAGACGGTGCGCGAAACCTTGCCGGAAGGTTTTCAGCGCGCAGAGTTTCTGCTCGAACACGGTGCGGTGGACATGATCATCGACCGCCGCGAGATGAAGAATCAGCTGACGACGCTGATCACATTGCTGACCCGCCAGCCTGCCGTCATGGAATCCGCTGCGGCCTAGATGTATTACTACGCGCTTAAAGTGGCTGTCACTGCGATCGTTATCGTGACGATCACTGAACTTGCGAAGCGCAGCACGGGTTTTGCAGCATTGATTGCATCCTTGCCGTTGACCTCGTTGTTGGCGTTCGTCTGGCTGCATGCCGAAGGTGCGGAAGCTCTCCGCATCGCCGAACTCTCCAGCCAGATTTTCTGGCTGGTGCTGCCTTCGCTGATCTTGTTTCTGCTTCTGCCGTTGCTGATAAAAAGCGGATTGGGATTCTGGTCAAGCCTGTCGCTGTCGGTTATTGCAACAGTGCTGTGTTATGCGTTGATGCTGCCCCTGCTTCGCAAGCTCGGTGTGCAGCTGTAGCGAGCTTGTTTTTATGCCATCCAATTTAGCCGACTGGCTCGCCTACCTCGAATCCCTGCATCCCAAGACCATTGCGCTGGGTCTGGAACGCGTGGATGAAGTGAAAAAACGGCTGAATCTTTCCCCGGAATTTCCCCTGGTTGTAGTCGGTGGCACCAACGGCAAGGGTTCGGCATGCGCGATGCTGGAGTCCATTTTTTATGCGGCAGGCTATAAGGTCGGCTGTTACACATCCCCGCATCTGCTAACCTACAACGAACGCGTGCGCATCGGCAAACAGATGGTCTCCGATGAAGCGCTGTGCGCGTCGTTCGAGAAAATAGAACAGGCGCGAGGCAATACTCAATTAACCTATTTCGAATTTGGCACGCTGGCTGCGATGCAGCTGTTCATGGAGCAAAAAGTAGATGTTGCAATCCTTGAGGTGGGTCTGGGAGGACGCCTCGATGCGGTGAACGTGTTCGATGGCGATTGTGCAATTGTCACAAGCGTGGATATCGATCACACCGATTATCTGGGCGATACGATAGAGAAAATCGGCTTTGAAAAAGCGGGCATTTTTCGCCGAGACTGCGTGGCTATTTTCTCGGGGGAGGATGCGCCGAGGTTGCTGGTGGAACATGCTGAAAAAATCGGCGCGAAGCTCTGGCGCATCGGGCGCGAATTCGGCTATACAGCGCATCAGGGGCAGTGGGATTTTCAGGGTGTTTCCGGCAAGCGCAGCGCGCTTCCCTTTCCTGCGTTGCGCGGCGCGTTCCAGCTCAACAACGCCAGCGCGGTGCTGGCAGGGCTCGATGCCATTCGCCAGCGTTTGCCGGTGAACATGCAGGCGGTGCGTCGCGGACTGGGCGAGGTTGAGCTTGCGGGGCGCTTTCAGTTTGTGCCGGGCAAACCGCAATTGATCCTCGATGTGGCGCATAACCCGCATGCCGCACGCGCACTGGCGCAGAATCTGGAAAGTCTTCCGCCTTGTCCGCACACCTATGCTGTGTTTGCAATGCTCAAAGACAAGGATGCAATGGGTGTGATAGAAGCGCTCGATGCACATGTCGATACCTGGCTGGTAGCGGGCATCGCAGCACCGCGCGGCGCAAGCAGCGATGAATTGGCATCCTTGCTTGGGCGCGCAGGAATCCGCGAGAAGTTCATCTGTTTTGCCGATGCCCAAAAAGCGCTCATGCATGCCTGTAATGTGGCAGGTGAAAATGATAGAATAGTCGCCTTCGGATCGTTCTACACGGTGGCCCATGTCATGACGGCAGTGCATGACGGCCTTGTGCGGCATATCCCCTAAAGGTTTCAATCCATGGCAAAGCAACAGTCGGAAGAGGAAAGAGTTATCAAGAGCCGCGCGCGTCAGCGCCTGATCGGTGCGGCAGCCTTGGCGCTGGTCGTGGTGGTCATCCTGCCTATGGTGCTGGATCGTGAACCCAAAATCACAGGGCAGGACATCGATTTGCGCATCCCTGCGCCAGACAAGGTGGGTGAATTCGTGCCTGGCGTTGCACTGTCAAAAGTAGTGGATGAGGCGGCGAAGGCGGAGTCCGCTGTGAGTCCGGCTTCAGGTGCGGAGCCTGCCAAGCCAGAGGCTGTGGCTGAGAATAATGCGGTAGCTGTCGGGAAAATCGAAGCCAAGCCGGTCGAAGCCAAGCAAATTGAAGCCAAACCGATTGAATCTAAGCCGGTCGAAGCCAAGAAGATTGAACCTGCCGCGAAATCCATTGTCGCAAAATACGTCGTTCAGGTAGGTGCATTTGCCAACGCCGCGACAGCAAAGCAGGAAGCAGACAAGTTGAGGGCAATGGGGTTCAAGGCCTATACGGAACCGGTTGGCGGCACGACAAGGGTGAGACTGGGTCCATATGCGGATCGCAACAAGGCAGAGGCAATGCGCAAGTCGTTGGAAAAGCACGATATGCATCCTGTCGTCAAGGATAGTGAATGACCGGTATTGATTATGCCGTAATCGGCATCATGTTGTTGTCTTTGTTGCTCGGGTTGTGGCGCGGTTTCGTTCATGAAGTGTTGTCATTGCTGGGCTGGCCGTTGGCATTCCTGATGAGCTGGCAGCTTGCCGGCAAGATTGAAGCGCTGTTGCCCGTCGGTGAAGCCAATGCGCGGATTGCATTGGCCTATGTGCTCGTGTTCATCGCGACTCTGATACTGTGGGCGGTGCTGGTCTGGCTTTTCGTGCATCTGGTCAAGGCTGCGGGCCTGGGTGTGCTGGACAGTTTTCTGGGCGGTCTGTTCGGTCTGTTGCGCGGTGCGCTGATCTTACTGATACTGGTGTTGCTTGCCGGCATGACGGACATACCGAAGCAGGCATTCTGGCGCCATGCAAAGTTCAGCAGGACAGCGGAGCAGGCGGCGTTGCTTGCAAAGCCTTTGCTTCCGGACAATGTCGCCCGGCGCATACATTACTATCGTTAATACTTGGGAATAAAACATGTGTGGCATACTCGGAGTGGTCTCGTATACGCCAGCCAATCAGCTTCTATATGATGGTTTGCAGGTTCTGCAGCATCGCGGTCAGGATGCTGCAGGCATTGCGACGATGAATGGCGACACCATACATCTGCACAAGGGCAACGGTCTGGTGCGCGACGTGTTCCGCACCCGCAACATGCGAGCGCTGCAGGGCAATACCGGAATTGCGCATGTGCGTTATCCGACCGCGGGTTCTGCGGTGGACCACAACGAGGCGCAGCCGTTTTATGTGAACTCACCGTTCGGCATCGTGCTGGGGCACAACGGCAATCTGACCAATGCCGAGGAACTCAAGAAGCAGCTTTTCGTGCAGGACTTGCGCCACGTCAACACCAACTCCGACTCGGAAGTGCTGTTGAACGTGCTGGCGCATGAACTGCAGTCGAAGTCCAAGGGGTTGCGGCTCGATGCGGCGACCATCTTTGACGCGGTCTCGGGCGTGCATCAGCGCTGCCAGGGGGCTTATGCGATTGTCGCGATTATCGCGGGTTATGGGTTGCTGGCGTTTCGCGATGTATACGGTATACGTCCCTTGGTCATCGGGGTGAACGAAACCGAAGCCGGGACTGAATACCTGATCGCGTCAGAAAGCGTAGCACTCGACACCCTCGGCTTCAAGTTCCTGCGCGACATCGCACCCGGTGAGGCGGTTTTCGTGGACCTGGAAGGGCGTTTGCACACCCGCCAGTGCAGCGATCAAGCCAGATTGAGCCCGTGCATTTTCGAGTATGTGTATTTCTCCCGCCCGGACTCGGTGATGGACGGCATATCGGTGCATGCATCGCGCCTTTATATGGGCGAATATCTTGCGGATAAATTGAAGCGCGTCTGGCCCGACGTGAAGATCGACGTGGTGATCCCGATACCCGATTCGAGCCGGCCCAGCGCATTGCAGCTTGCGAACCGTCTCAATATCCTGTTCCGCGAAGGCTTTGTGAAGAACCGCTACATCGGGCGCACCTTCATCATGCCGGGCCAGGCGATGCGCAAAAAATCGGTGCGCCAGAAACTCAACGCGATCGGCCTCGAGTTCAAGGGCAAGAATGTGCTGCTGGTGGACGACTCCATCGTGCGCGGCACGACCAGTCGCGAGATCGTGCAGATGGCGCGCGACGCGGGCGCGCTGAAAGTATATTTTGCTTCGGCCGCACCCCCTGTGCGATATCCCAATGTGTACGGCATCGATATGCCCAGCCGCGCGGAGCTCATAGCAACCGGGCGTACAGACGAGGAAATCTGCCGCGAGATCGGGGCGGATGCGCTGATCTATCAGGATCTGGAAGACCTGAAAGCCGCAGTGCGCAAGGCCAATCCGGCAATTGTGGAGTTTGAGGCCTCGTGTTTTGATGGCAAATACATCACGGGTGACATCACGCCAGACTATCTTGACAAGGTCGAGCGCGGGCGCGCGGGCGGCAAGGCCAACAAGGCTGTCGACGACGACCAGATGGAGCTGGAACTTGCGATGAGCGA
>JAJXWG010000027.1 GCA_021781695.1 Pseudomonadota bacterium | reverse complement strand
AGAAAGCGCATGCTCATGAATTCATCACAGGACTGCGCGACTGGAACGGACGCACAGGCTATCAGGCGCATGTCGGCGAGCGCGGCGTGAAGCTTTCAGGCGGACAGCGCCAGCGCGTTGCGATTGCACGCGTGATCCTGAAGAATGCACCCATACTGCTGCTCGACGAGGCAACCTCTGCGCTCGACAGCGAGATCGAGGCCAGCATACAGGAACAGCTGGCCGGACTAATGCAGGGCAAGACGGTGATCGCCATCGCACATCGCCTGTCCACTATCGCGCGGATGGACAGGCTGATCGTGATCGATCACGGCAGGATAGTCGAACAGGGCTCGCACGGAGAACTGCTCGAAAGAAACGGGCTGTATGCCGCGCTCTGGCAACATCAGTCAGGAGGATTCCTGGCCGATGACATACCCGAGCTGACCCAGGCCGCATGAGCTGATGGATTCACCGCACTGCAACTTCCCGCGCCATCGGCAGCAGATGCCCGGTCTTCACTAGGATGGTGCAGCCTTCCATGCTGTAAGGGCAGTGCGCGCTCAAGTGCGGGCTGCGCATCCAGGTGCCTCCCGGGTACTTGCCAAACTCGTCCGCGAATACGCCGTCCAGCACATAGATTTCCTCTCCGCCGAAGTGACGGTGCGCATTGAATCTGGTGCCCGGCGCCCAGCGCACCAAAGCCGTGTGCCTTGTGCCGAACTCGGACAACGGCATGACAGACAAGCCGTCCACCAGGCCCTGGTACCAGGGCCGGCTTGAAGTTTTTACCAGGATGCGCTGATCTTCCTCCATCTCCAGATGCTGGTTTTTCACGAAAAGCATGCAGCCCGATGCAGATTCGTAAACATTCGATGAGCCCGGCGGATTCTTGAGATAATCCCCCTTGCAATAATTTCCGGATTCGTCGCTCAACACGCCGTCGAGCACCACGATTTCATGGCCGAATTCGCAGCTGTTCTGCATACTGGAGCCCGGTTCAAGTTGAATGACAAAAGTCGCGCGCGACAATGCGTCAGCGCCGCGCTCAAGCACAAGTTGCTTTATCCCTGACGACGGTGTTTCCGTCCAGCGCAGGGTTTCCTGCCGGATCACAACGCGTTTTGAAATATCCGAATTTATTTCCATGTATTGCCCGACCAGTTTATTCTGTTGGCGCAATTCTATATCATCCCCGACCACTCGCCTGCGATAAACATTTTCCTATCGCCTCTCGGAATCGCACTATGCCGATTTTATTCATGCAGTGTTAGCATCAAAACAACATCCGGGAGAAAAATATGAAAAAACTGGCCTTTGCAGTTTTCATCACACTGGGCGGTATCGGCTTTGCTCAGGCTTCAGATTTAAAGGCAGGGCTGTGGGAAATCAACCAGACCAGCCAGATCGTGGACGGCAAAAACATGACAGCCGAAATGTCGCAGGCCCAAGCCATGATGCAGCAGCAGATGAAAAACCTTCCCCCGGCCCAGCGCGCCAAGATCCAGTCCATGATGGGCCAGGCTCCAGGAGGCGGGACGAAAATCTGCATCAGCCCCGCGATGGCCGCAAAGGATGCGCCAATGGTGGACCGTGAAGGACACTGCGAGCCAGCCAAGGTGACGCGCAACGGAAACAAGACCAGCTTCGAATTCAACTGCACCACCAACGGACGCACCAGCGTCGGCAAGGGCGAAAGCATCGCCAGCGGAGACATGATAACCACCCGCATGGACATGACAGAAACCGATTCCCGCGGGAAACACACTATGCACAGCGAATCTCAAATGAAGTACCTTGGTGCCGACTGCCAGGGCATCATTCCGGCAGACCGGATGTCCCGCTAGCCGCCATGCGACAAAGGTCTGCCGCCGCATAAACGCGGCCGCTCTGTTATGATATGCAGACTATGGCAAAGTGGCTCATTATTGTCGGTATCATCTTCATACTGGCCGGGATTGTGTGGTCTTGGCTTTCCAGGCTGGGCATCGGACATCTGCCCGGCGACATCTATATCCGTCGCAATGGTTTCACCTTCTTTTTTCCGTTCACGACCAGCCTGATTGCTTCCCTGCTGCTGTCTGTCATACTCTGGATATTCAGAAAATGAAGGGTTGCACGCGGGATACTGCGATATCTCCTCAATCACTTGCCGTTCATGAAAAAATTCCTGCGATGAAGGCAGAATCAAGGCAATCGGGGTAAACTCAATCCGTTTTATACAAAAGATTTTTGACGCGGGCGGATTTTTCTGTATAATCCTCGCTTTCGCAAAATCCGCATCGAGGTTGTTATGTACGCAGTCATTAAAACCGGTGGTAAGCAATATCGCGTCGTTACCGGCGAAACTTTAAAAGTCGAACTCCTAACCGGCGACATTGGATCAAGCATCCAGCTGGACAAGGTGCTGATGGTATCCGACGGCGACAAGCTGTCTGTCGGCAAGCCGCTGCTGCAAGGTGCTTCCGTTGCGGCCACCATCGTTTCCCATGGTCGCGGCGACAAGGTTCGCATCTTCAAGATGCGCCGCCGCAAGCACTACCAGAAGAATCAGGGACATCGTCAAAACTACACTGAAATCCGCATCGACGGCATTTCCGCATAAGGAGAAGATACCATGGCATCAAAAAAAGGCGGCGGCAGTACCAGTAACGGACGCGACTCGCACTCGAAACGACTGGGCGTAAAAAGCTACGGCGGCGAGCTGATCTCAGCTGGAAGCATCATCATTCGCCAGCGCGGAACCGAATTTCATCGCGGCGAGAACGTCGGCATGGGCAAGGATCACACGCTGTTCGCCAAAGTGACCGGACGCGTGGTGTTTGCCATCAAGGGCGCGCAAAAGCGCAGGACAGTTTCCATCGTTGCAGCTTAAGCTGTCTCGACCGAAGCAAATCGGCCCTATCGCAAGGTAGGGCTTTTTTCATTTTCACCCTTCGACACGTCCGCTCGCGGACTGCTGATGGGACAACTAACCAAGCACTAAGCCAGCTGAAAACACTGGCAAAGTCATTGGTTATCAGATGCAAGCGGACTTAAACAAAAATGAAGTTCATAGACGAATCCAGAATTGAAGTCATCGCCGGTAACGGCGGCAATGGCATCGCGAGCTTTCGTCGTGAGAAATACATAGAAAAGGGCGGTCCGGACGGCGGAGACGGCGGCCGCGGCGGCAGCGTGTACGCACAGGCCGACCGCAACATCAACACGCTGGTCGATTTCCGCTTCACGAAGACTTACAGGGCGCGCAACGGCGAATCCGGCCGCGGCTCCGACTGTTATGGCAAGGGCGCGGACGACGTGATCCTGCACATGCCGGTTGGCACGGTCATCACCGACCTCAACAGCGGGGAAGTCATCGCCGACCTCACCCACGACGGCGAACGCGCGCTGCTCGCCGAGGGCGGCAAAGGGGGGCTGGGCAATATACACTTCAAGTCCAGCACCAACCGGGCACCGCGCCAGTGCACCCCGGGCACGGAAGGACAGTCGCGCGAGCTGCAGCTCGAACTCAAGGTGCTTGCCGACGTGGGCCTGCTAGGCATGCCGAATGCCGGCAAATCCACCTTCATCCGTGCAGTCTCGGCCGCGCGCCCCAAGGTTGCCGACTATCCCTTCACAACATTGCATCCCAATCTCGGCGTGGTTCGCGTGTCTCACGAAAAAAGCTTCGTGATCGCGGACATTCCCGGCCTAATCGAAGGGGCTGCCGAAGGCGCGGGGCTGGGCCACCAGTTCTTAAGGCACCTTGCGCGCACCAGCCTGCTGCTGCATCTGGTGGACATCGCCCCGATGTTTGATGGCACGAGTCCCGTTGCAGAGGCCCGAGCGATACTCAACGAGCTCAAGAAATACGACCAGTCGCTTTATGAAAAGCCGCGCTGGCTGCTCTTGAACAAGATCGACCTGCTGGAAGACAAGGAAGCCAAAGTTGCCGCTTTCCTCAAGGAGTTTTCGGACTATGACCGGTATTTTGTCATCTCCGCAATCAACGGCGATGGCTGCAAGGAGCTGACCTATGCGATCATGGAGCACCTGCTGGAAACAAAGGAACGTGAACAGCAGATGGCTGGCGACAGCGCGCAGGAATCGGATGCAAGCAGCCTGTAGCCTGTAGCCTGTAGCCTGTAGCTCAAAAATTTTAACTTTTCAAATATTGAATTCAATGATGAAAACAGTATTGACAAACTGCCGCCGCATCGTCGTCAAGGTGGGTAGCAGCCTCGTGACCAATCAGGGAGCAGGCCTTGATCATGTCGCCCTCGAAAACTGGGCAAGACAGATTTCCCTGCTCAATGCCCGCGGCTGCGAAGTGGTTCTGGTGTCATCCGGCGCTATAGCCGAGGGCATGCAGCGCCTCAACTGGCGGACCAGGCCCGTTGCGCTTCACGAATTGCAGGCAGCCGCTGCTGTAGGGCAGATGGGCCTGATAGAGGCCTATGAAAACTGTTTTCGCAGGCACGACCTGCATGCGGCACAGGTGCTGCTCACCCATGCCGATCTTGCCGACCGCGAGCGCTACCTGAATGCCCGCGCTACGCTCACCACGCTGCTTGCGCTCAAGGTGATCCCCATCATCAACGAGAACGACACGGTGGTCACCGATGAAATCAAATTCGGCGACAACGATACGCTGGGCGCGCTGGTCACCAACCTGATCGATGCGGATGCCCTTGTGATCCTGACCGACCAGAGCGGCTTGTACACCGCCGACCCGCGCCGTGACCCTGCGGCCACACTGGTCGCGATCGGCGAAGCGGGCGATGTTCAACTCGAAAAGATGGCGGGGGGTGCAGGCAGCAGCATAGGCCGCGGCGGCATGATCACCAAGATACTCGCAGCAAAGCGCGCAGCGCAAAGCGGCGCACACACCGTGATCGCGTCAGGGCATGAACCCGATGTGCTGTTGCGCCTTTTTGAAGGCGCGCCCATAGGCACACTGCTCATCGCCCCGGCACTGCCGCTGGCTTCGCGCAAGCAATGGCTCGCAGGCCACCTGCAGGTTGCAGGCCGCCTGGTGCTCGACGAAGGCGCAGCCAGAGCGATATGCAGCGAAGGCAAGAGCCTTCTGCCCATCGGCGTGAAGCATGTCTTCGGGGAATTCCAGCGCGGCGCCGTGGTCGCCTGCGTGAGCGAACAGGGCACAGACATCGCGCGAGGACTTACCAATTACAGCAGCGACGAGGCATCACGCATCGCAGGGCATGCGAGCCGCGATATCGACGCGTTGCTGGGCTATGGCGGAGACCCCGAAATCATACACAGGGACAACTTGGCATTGCTGTAAGCCAGATTATGGCTCCAGTCACAGCTTTGCGCCGACTGACAATCAGCCAAAAATTACGACTACATCTGTATCAGCTGTTGGAATCATCGCTATCATCTCCTGATATAGCTGCCATGCTGATTTTGTGCGATACTTTGCCCAACCCTCTTCATTAGCCTCCTTGCATACAATACTATTCAATAGAATCATATAATTATTTTATTATAAGGCACTTTTCAAGCCCGAAATATTAGTAATGAAATTTATCCTCAATTAATGCAATATCAGGTGAAAGGTACAAAATGAGTAAACTTCCATCGAGCTTTGCGTCTTACAATAAAAGCCCTTTCTTGAGCATAAAACACTCTACATATTTCGATATTTACGACAAATTATTTTCCCCTTATGTGGGAAAAGAAATAGTCTTCGTGGAAATAGGTGTTCTGAATGGCGGCTCTCTGTTCATGTGGCGGGATTTTTTTGGCGAAAACGCCAGGATAATCGGTATAGATTTTAGTCCGTTAGCAAAGAAATGGGAGGCAAGCGGCTTTGAAATCTTTATTGGCAACCAGTCAGACGAAAGATTCTGGGATGATTTCAAAGAAAAAATCGGTCCTATCGATATTCTTCTCGATGACGGTGGCCATACTTATGAACAACAGATCACTACGGTTGAGTCTATGGTTCCAGCCATAAAAGATGGCGGCCTTTTAGTCGTAGAAGACACACACACCTCCTATATGAAAGAGTTTGGCGCCCCATCTAAGCAATCGCTCATATCGTATTCCAAAAATATTGTTGATGGTATGAATTACAGATTCGGCCTCTTAAAAACAAACAAACCATTTGAAAAAAATATTCATTCGGTTTCTTTTTTTGAGTCATTTGTAGCGTTCAACATTGACAGAAAGTTGGTCGCTATCGAGTCCATACCCGTGAACAATGGAGGGCGGCCGTCAGAATCCACCATAGATTTCAGATATAAGGATGACTCTCTCGCTCAGACATTAGGTAAAGCACATGCCAGATTGCGATTCCTGGAACGCGCCCCATTGATTGGGTTTTTTGCGAGAAGCATTTTTACACGAATTTCAATTCTATATACTGTTTTGGTAAACAAAAAGAACAATATTTCGCTTCAAAAATATTTCAGATACTGAATATAGCAGATGAACATCAGTTACTGCATTTATATATCAGCCCTGCACCACCCGACCGCCGGAAAGACGCAACTGTCTGCCGCAACGCCCTGCCAGCGCTTCATCGTGAGTGACTAGCAAAAGTGTGGTGCGCTGCGCCCTGTTCAATTCGAACATCAGGTCGATGACCTGTGATCCGGTCTCGGCATCGAGATTGCCGGTCGGCTCATCGGCAAACAATATTTTCGGCTTTACTACGAAGGCGCGGGCAAGTGCAACGCGCTGCTGCTCGCCGCCCGAGAGGTGTTTGGGCAGATGATGGCTTCGATCTGCAAGCCCCACGTCGCGCAGCGATTTCATCGCGCGCGGTTTCGCATCTGCCGCACCCTGCAGCTCCAGCGGCAGCATCACATTCTCCAGTGCGCTCAAAGCGGGCAAGAGCTGGAAAGACTGGAACACGAATCCCGCCAGTTCGCCGCGCAACCTGGCCCGTCCATCTTCATCGAGCAGAAACAGGTCCACTCCATTCAGCATCACCGTTCCCTGGCTCGGCACATCGAGCCCTGCCAGAAGACCCAGCAGCGTTGATTTCCCGGAACCGGACGCGCCCACGATGGCGAGGCTTTCGCCTTCATGCACCGTGAAACTTGCCTCATGCAAGATGTTCAACCGCTTTTCGCCACTCGACACTTGCTTGCCAAGGCTTATCGCCTGCACAATTGCTGTCATGAAAAAATTATCCTTCAATGCGATCCTGCTGCTGGCAGCGCTATGTCTTCCTGTTGCGGCGCATGCCGAAAAAAACATCCTGATATTCGGGGACAGCCTGTCGGCAGGCTACGGCATCGACATCACGGAAAGCTGGCCCTATCTTCTGCAGCAGGAACTTGACCGCGCCGGCTTTAAAGTCGTCAATGCCAGCATCAGCGGCGAGACCTCACTGGGAGGGCGGCAGCGCCTGGCCAGGCTTTTAGCTCAGTATCATCCCGCAATCGTGATTATCGAGCTTGGCGCAAACGACGGCCTGCGCGGCTATGCGGTAACGGATACCGAAGAAAACCTGAATGCAATCCTGCTGCAAACAAGCCAGGCGGGCGCAAAGGCACTGCTGATCGGCATGAAGCTTCCGCCCAATTACGGCTCACCCTACATCGTGCAATTTCAGGGCATGTTCCCAAGGCTTGCAAAAAAACACCGCATCAGGCTGGTGCCCTATCTGTTGGAAGGCGTGAAGGCGGATCAGTTCCAGGCCGACAATCTGCATCCTAACGCAGCCGCACAGCCGCGCATCATGAGCAACGTGCTGCAAGCCTTGAAACCGCTCTTGCGCTAGCGCAGCGTCATCCCGCCCTGTGCCGAGAAGCCCACCGCGCTCATCACGCCCGCGCCGAAACGCTTGGCCAGCCTGTCTGCCAGCCCTTCCTTAACCGTATAGTCGACGACGTTTTCCGCCTTGATCACATCGCGCGCCACCGACTCCACGCTGCCATAGCCGTCCGCCAACCCCATCTCGACGCCGGCCTGGCCGTTCCACACCAGTCCGCTGAAGGTGTCCGGCGTCTCCTTCAGACGCGAACCCCTGCCCTGTCTTACCACCGCGATGAACTGCTGGTGTATCTGTTCCAGCATCTGCTTGGCGTATGCCTCCTGGTCGGGGCGCATGCTGGAGAATGGATCCAGGAATCCCTTGTTCGTCCCTGCAGTGAGCAGGCGGCGTTCCACCCCCAGCTTCTCCATCGTTCCGGTAAAGCCAAAGCCATCCATCAACACACCGATGGAGCCGATCAGGCTAGCCTTGTCCACGAAAATCTTGTCTGCTGCGGCTGCCACATAATAACCGCCCGACGCGCACACATCGCCCACCACGACATACAGCGGAATGGCCGGATATTTTGCACGCAGTCGGCGGATTTCGTCGTTGATCTGGCCCGCCTGGACGGGGCTTCCCCCTGGGCTGTTGATGTGCAGTATCACGCCCTTGGTGTCCTTGTCCTTGAAGGCATCCTGCAGGCTGGGGATCAGATTGTCCGCGCTTGCCGGACTGTCCGCCGCGATCACGCCTTCCATGTCCACCAGCGCCGTGTGCTCGCCGGAGCTCAATGCGCCATCGTTCTTGCCTATCCAGCCCATCAGCGCAAAAAACACGAGGAATAGGTAGCCTAAGGTGAGCGTCTTGAAGAATATTCCCCAGTGCCGCGCGCGGCGCTGCTCCTGCACAGCCGACATCGCAAGCTTCTCCAGCACATTGCGTTCCCAGTTTTGATCCGACATTTTTATCCTTAAAGTATTAATCAGGCATTGGCCTTGAACCAGGCGCGCAACTCTTCGAAGTCGCGCACCAACGCCAGCGGTTCCTGCGCCAGCAATTGCTCTGCAGGATGCGCGCCGAAGGCAACTGCCACCGCATCCACGCCGGCATTTTTCGCAAGCAGTACATCGTGGGTCGTATCGCCCACCATCAAGGTGCGCCCTGCACTGACAGCCAATTCCTCCATCAGTTCAAACAACATCGCAGGATCCGGCTTGGAAATCGTCTGTTCCGCGGTGCGCGTGGCATGAAAATAAGGCTTCAAGCCCGTCGCATCCAGCGCGCGGTTCAATCCAGCCACATTCTTGCCGGTTGCAACACCCAGCGCATAACCTGCATCAAACAGTTCGATTATTGTCTCTTTCGCGCCCTTGAAAAGCGGAATGGCCTGATCCTGTGCCAAGAAATGATGGCGATATCTGTCAACCAGGGGGCCATACATTGATTCTGGCGCATCAGGCACCGCGTGGCGCAGCGCCTGCGCGAGGCCAAGGCCGATCACATGGCGCGCCGCCTCGTCGCTTGGCACAGTCAAATCAAGGTCACGACAGGCAGCCTGTATCGAGCCTGCGATCACTGCCGTGGAATCCATCACCGTGCCGTCCCAGTCGAACACGATCAAGTCGTAGCGTCTATCCATCATCATATGCAAAACGGCAATATTACCATCATTAGGACTGCGGACCAAAACCTGTGCCACAATGCGGCATGCGAAAGACTCCACAAAAAAAACCTGCGCCGCGCCGCGTCGGCACCAAACTGACCAGACTTCTGGCGGCAGCGCCTGCCAACACGCCCGCCCCCGCTGCAAGACCGCGCGGCCCTGCCCCGCTTTCTCACTGGCTGCTGTATTGCCGCACAGGCTTCGAGAAGGACTGCGCGGAGGAAGCCATAAGCCATGCCAGGATGCAACGCCCCGTTCTGGCCGAACAGCCGAAAACCCTTGCAGACAGCGGTTATGCGCTGGTCGCCATCAACGAGCAGTCGCTCGTTTACCGCGAACTGATATTCGCGCGCCAGTTAATCCGCCTGCATCAAACCATAGAGGCGCTGCCCGAGCGCGATCGCTTGACACCGATACTCGCAGCGCTGCCGCCGGGAACTTTTAGCGCGCTGTGGCTGGAAGTGCCCGACACCAATGAAGGCAAGACGCTTTCATCCTTCACCCGCCGCTTTCATCCGCTGCTGGAAACCGTTCTCAAGGAACAAGGCCGTTTAATCGACGACATCAGACTTCCGCGCCTGCATGTTTTTTTCCCGGACAAATCCACTGCGATGACAGGCATAAGCGATCCCTGCAACAGTTCACCTTACATCATGGGCATACACCGCCAGTCCATGCCTCCCGAGGCGCCCAGCCGTTCCACGCTGAAGCTCGCAGAAGCGATCGACGTCTTTCTGGACAAAGGCGAACAGAAAAGGCTGCTGCGAGCCGGCATGACTGCGGTTGATCTGGGCGCAGCACCCGGCGGATGGACCTGGCAGATGGTCAGGCGCGAAATGCGCGTAACCGCAGTGGACAACGGCCCGATGAAAGGCGCGATGGCAAAACATCCGCTGGTCGAACATTTGAGACAGGACGGATTCAGGTTCATCCCCCGCCGCGCGGCAGACTGGCTGATCTGCGACATGGTCGAAAAGCCCGCCAGGGTATCCGAGCTCATCGGCAACTGGTTTGCTCATGGCTGGTGCAGACATGCGATCTTCAACCTAAAACTGCCGATGAAGCAGCGCATCGTGGCGGTCAATGCGGCGCTGAACGGCATCCGATCAAGGCTAGACATGGAAGGCATGAATTACAGGATGAGCGCCAAACAACTCTACCATGACAGGGAAGAAGTGACGGTGTTTTTGACGCGCACCAGAAATTGATCCTTCAAGATTTCAAACCGACATGAACAACCGCACCGGACTGATCGCCGTTTTCTTCACCATCTGCATCTGGGCAGGCTTCATCTTGGTCAGCCGCCACGGGGGAAAAGGCATACTGACCGGCTGGGATGTGACCGCGTTGCGCTTCGGGGTGGGTGCGCTGATCGCCATCTTCTTCCTGCCGCGCGTGGTCATGCCGCCGCTCAAGGTAGTCCTGCTCTTCTCCCTGTTCGGTGGCGTAGGCTATGCCGTCGCCGTGTATCTGGCCTTTCGCATGGCGCCTGCCGCCCATGCAGCGATATTGCTGCCCGGCGCACTGCCATTCACCACTGCGGTGATTGCATGGCTCTGGCTGAAACACAAACCTTCGCCTTCGCAACGCGCTGCACTGGCGCTGGTTTTTTTCGGCATTACATTGACCGCCATCGACACGCTGGCACGCGGACCAAATCTCACCGGCATGCAGATCGTGGGCGATCTGCTGTTTCTTTGCGGCTCATCCTCTTGGGCGATCTTCACGCTACTGCTGCGCCGCCATCCTGTCCCGCCGCTGACTGCCGCAGTCAGCACGACGCTGGGCAGTGCAATCCTGTATCTGCCCGTCTGGTGGCTGTTTTTACCCAGCACACTCAATCAGGCACCGCATTCCGAAATTGCAATGCAGGCTATCTATCAGGGGATACTGGTGGTATTCGTCGCGATGATGCTCTACGCTTTTGCAGTCCGGCGCCTGGGGCCACAGACGGTGACGTTGCTGATGGCCATCGTACCGGGTGCAGCCGCGCTGGCTGCCGTGCCTGTTCTCAATGAACCACTCTCGCTGCTGACATTGGCAGGCCTGGGGTCAGTCACGCTTGGCGCGCTGCTGGGTGCGAAAGCTTCCGGATGACATGCTCTTATGGCGTCATTTCACGCAGGTCATGAGAGTTCGCCTTGTCAATATCGCTTTCAGGGAAGGCGGCCCTTCGACGGGGAACCATATCGGCATCGAGAAGACGTTCTATCCGCGCAAACACCTCGAAGCGCGAAAAAGGTTTTTTCATGAAGTCGTCAGCGCCTATGCGGCTGCCGAAGAAAAGCTCGGTAGCCTGCTCGTTGCCGCTGATCATGATGACGGGTATGTGGCGAGTTTCAGGGTCGCGGCGCAACGTGCGCAGCACTGCAAAGCCGTTGACTCCAGGCAGTATGATGTCGAGAAAGATCAGGTCGGGCTTTTCCGTGCGCGCAAGATCAACAGCCGTCTCCGCATCCGGCGCCTCGAAAGTGATGAAGCCTGCCGAGCGCAATATCTTCTTCAACGCAAACACCACAGTGCGGGAATCATCGACGATCAGCGCGCGCGTTTCGTCCCTTGCATTCTGCCGCTTTCTTTTCCTGCGTTCATTGACGACCTGGGGCTCAACAGTCAGCTCAGGAGCAGGTGCGGCAGCGCCAAAAAATGACCGGATTTTATCGAAGACTCCCACGATTTCCCTTTCAATTTAAAGATTGCCAAGGCGCTGAGTGCGCCTGAAAAAGTACCTGCCAGCAAGTTCGTGCAGCCCCTTCCGGCCGGAATGATCCTGATCCGGCATGCCGCCGATTCTACCTCAGAACCTGTCAAATTGGATTTCAATGAAGTTTCACCTGCGGATCTATGCCCTTGCGCAGAAAGTGCAGCAGGGAGATGAGCACTGCGCGCGACCATCCGTAAAGCGTTGCCTGATGCATCTTGTAGAGCATGAGATAGACCAGGCGCGCAACAGAGCCCGAAATCATCATCGAACCCGCAAGCCCTCCCATCAGGTTGCCAACGGTGCTGTATTTTCCCATCGCAACCAGCGAGCCGAAATCCCTGTATGTGTAAGCTAGCGGCGGCCTGCCCCTGATGCGGCGCACCAGCGTTTTGAACAGGGTCAATGCCTGCTGGTGAGCGGCCTGCGCGCGGGGCGGGACATTATTTCCCATATCGTCCATCGGGCATGCCGCGCAGTCACCGATAGCAAAGATATCTTCGTCTCTCGTGCACTGCAGGCTGCGTTTGACGACCAGCTGGTCGATGCGGTTGGTTTCCAGACCCGCAATGTTTTTAAGAAATGCCGGCGCCTTGATGCCTGCCGCCCACACCTTGATCGCAGCCGGGATGATGATGCCCGAGGCAGACACAATGCCCTGCTCGTTGACTTCCACGACGCGCTGGTTGACGTGCACCGCAACGCCCAGACGATGCAGTTCGCGCATCGCCGCATTCGACAGACTGAGCGGCAGCGCGGGCAGAATATGGGATCCTGCCTCGATGATGTGCAGCTTGATATCTTTTGCAGGGTCTATCGTATCCAGCCCGTAGGCTGAAACAAGCCGGGTGACATGGTGGAGCTGGGCGGCAAGCTCCACACCGGTAGCCCCCGCACCCACAATCGCCACATCCAGCTGTCCCTGCTTGATCGGC
>JAJXWG010000026.1 GCA_021781695.1 Pseudomonadota bacterium | reverse complement strand
ACGCCGCCCTTTCCCCTGGTCAGGCGCTGCAGCACATAGCTGCCATACGAGACCGCGCTGACTGCCACCACGACCAGCCAGGTCTTGAAAGGATTGATCTGGAACTGGCTGTAAGGCATGTCGGGCAACAGGGGCAGTATTACCGCGGACAAGAACAGAAATTTGGCAAAGGTCAGGATGTCCGTGCTTTCGATTCGCCTGGCCAGGCTTTCCAGCCCCTCCTTGAGCTCGAGCAGCAGGAGACTGGAGACAGTCAGCGCTGTGGCGATCCAGAACATCTCGTGATAGACAAATGCGCCCACAAGATAGGTGGCAAGTCCCGACATCTCCGAAGTGACGCCGGAACTGGCCGAAGTGGTGAGCTTGTGCCAGTAGGAAATCATCAGAAATCCGCCCACCACCGCAAACCCGATCGCCTGCGGCAGGAGCTCTCCGCCGGACAACTGGCTCATCGAATAGCCGATCAGCCCGATCAGCGGGAAAGTGCGCACGCCGCCGAATGAATAGTGCCCATCCTTGTCCTTGCGCTCTTCGCGTTCCAGTCCGATCAGGAAGGAAAGGAAAAGGACGAACAGCACATGTGCCCACTCGGGCGGCATCCATTCGAAAAAATTCATGGCATCTCTCAAAACCAGTCAGATGCCGTATTGTATTCCCATGTGCAATTCATCGCACGGCTTAAGGTCTGTTTCTGTTCAGGCTGATGATGAGCACCCCGCTCATCACCAGCATGGCTCCCGCAATCTGCAACAGCGTCACCTGCTCGTTCAAAAAAAGATACGCCAGATAAATCGTGCTGACCGGACCTATCGAACCGATCAGCGATGCATGGGCCGAACCTATGTGGCGTATCGCATAGGACAGCATGAACACAGGCAGCACCGTAGAAAAAACCGCCATTGCGATCGCATATTCGTAAACGCGCACAGGCAATTCAAGCGCACTCAAGGGGTGCGTTGCTCCAAACTGCAACAGGCAGGCAGAACTTGCGACGATCATCGCATAGGAGGTGAAACGCTCAGCCCCGATGCGTGCAATCGCATGCCCAGCACCAACCAGATAAATCGAATACGACAGCGTGCTCGCGAATACCAGCATGGCCCCAAGCAAAACGGACTCCCCCTGCCTGTTGCCTGCATCGTGCAGGAACACCAGCGCGATGCCAAGATAGCTCAGCACCATCGCGACGAGTACTTTTTTTCCTATCGCGCGCCTGTATATCAGCGCCGAGAGGATCACCGTGATGGTCGGATAGAGAAACAGGATCAGGCGCTCAAGGCCCGCAGTGATGTAATTCAGGCCTAGAAAATCGAAGAAGCTGGAAAGATAGTAGCCTATCAGGCCCAGCCCCAGGACCATCATCTTGTCCCTGAGGGAAAGCGGATCGATTTGTTTGCGGCGCACCCACAGCAGGACGGCGATGAAAAATGGCATCGCAAAGGCCATGCGCAACGCAAGCAGCGTGATGGTATCGACGCGATACTGATAAGCCAGCTTGACCAGGATCGCCTTGGCTGAAAAACCCACCGCCGCAAGCAATGCAAACATCACGCCTGCATAAGCGCCTTCACGCATCCCGACTTCCCTGCGATGCCTTGATCCGGTTCACGCCGTTCAATAAAGCCTTGACCGCAGCGGTCACGATATTTTCGTCCATCCCCACCCCATAGTTGCTGCCGGACTCATGCGCAATCTCGATGAATGCACAGGCTCTGGCATTGCCGCCATCGGCACTGATACCCATCGCGGACTCATCGTAGCCCGTCACCTGAACATTCATTCCGGCATCTCTTAACGCATGCACTGCGGCATCGACAGGGCCGTTTCCTTCCCCCCTGATGGTCCGACTCGCGCCATCCATCTCTATTTCAAGGCTGATGCCCTGCTGTTCTCCCGCCTCGAAAAGATGATGCGCAAGATAACCCACGGGTGATGATGCATCAAGATATGCACCCGAAAAAATCCGCCATATGTCTGCAGCGCTCAATTCGCCGCCATCCCGGTCGGCATGTTTTTGCACCACCGCAGAAAATTCGACCTGCAGGCGGCGCGGCATGACCACACCGTATTCCGTTTCCATCAGATAGGCGATGCCTCCCTTGCCGGACTGGCTGTTGACCCGGATCACCGAGTCATAGCTGCGCCCGACATCCTTGGGGTCAAGGGGCAGATAGGGCACATTCCACGGTTCATCCGGCTTCTGTCTGGCAAAACCCTTTTTGATCGCATCCTGGTGAGAGCCCGAGAAGGCCGTGAACACCAGATCTCCCGCATACGGATGGCGCGGATGTATCGTTATCTGGTTGCAATGCTCGACGGTGCGCGCAACCTTGTTGATGTCCGAAAGATCCAGCCCGGATTCCACACCTTGAGTGTGCAGATTCAATGCAAGCGTCACGATATCGACATTTCCGGTGCGTTCCCCGTTGCCGAACAGGCAGCCTTCGACACGCTCCGCCCCCGCCATCAGACCCAGTTCTGTTGCGGCAACTGCAGTACCCCTGTCGTTGTGCGCATGCAGGCTCAGGATCACGCTGTCCCGCCTTGCAAGATGCCGGTGCATCCACTCGATCTGGTCGGCATACACATTGGGGGTTGCGACCTCTACCGTCGCGGGGAGATTGATGATCACCCTGTTTTCCGGCGTCGCCCCCCAGGCATCCGTTACCGCATTGCATATCTCGAGCGAGAACTCGAGCTCGGTCGAGGAAAACGTCTCCGGGCTGTATTCGAGCACCCACTGCGTGTCGGGCTGCTTTGCTGCCAGCTCCTTGATCAGCAGCACCGCATTGACCGCCATCTCGACGATTTCCCCGCGGCTCATGCCGAACACCATCTCGCGAAACGGCCTTGAAGTCGCATTGTACACATGCACGATCGCGCGCCGCGCGTCCTTGAGAGATTCCATCGTACGGCGGATAAGAGGCTCGCGTGCCGCGGTCAGCACCTCTATGGTGACGTCTGAAGGAATGCGATTCTCCTCGATCAGACGGCGCACAAAAGCGAACTCGATCTCTGAGGCAGAAGGGAATGCGATTTCGATTTCCTTGAACCCGATTTCGCAGAGCATGTTGAACAGGCGCAGCTTGCGATCGAGATTCATCGGTTCGAAAAGCGACTGATTTCCGTCCCGCAAATCCGAACTCATCCAGACAGGATGTTGCGCAATCGTGCGGTTCGGCCATTGCCTGTCGGCGAGATTGACAGGGGTGTATGGTTTATATTTCTGCATCATGGCGCACCTCGGTATGAACTGTATGAGCGCCATCATACGCAGATAGGGGCGGCATGTGCTTGCGTTTTACGGCACATATGCGTAATAATTAGCAATTATATTGCTTAAAACTTCATATATTTGGAATATATATATTTTAAGGAGTGATTTCATGAATCTGGACAATTACGACAGGCAGATGCTGCGCATATTGCAGCAGGAGGGGCGCATCAGCAACCAGGAACTTGCCGAGCGTATAGGGTTGTCCGCCTCGCCCTGCCTGCGACGCCTGCACACCCTCGAAGAATCCGGGCTTGTCACCGGGTACCGTGCGATGGTAGATGCCAGAAAGCTGGGGCTGTCGCTGATGGCGCTGATCCATATCTCGATGGACAAGCACACTCCCGAGCGCTTCGACAACTTCGAGGCGAAGATCGCAGCGATTCCGGAAGTCCTGGAATGCCTGCTGATCACCGGACAGGATGCAGACTACCAGCTCAAGGTGGTTGTCGCAGACATGGACAGCTATCAGGAACTGCTGCTGAACCACATCACGAGGATCACCGGCGTGACAGGGGTGCACTCCAGTTTTGTGCTGCGCCGCGTAGTGGACAGCACTGCGCTCCCCATCTGATGCTGCAATCAGAACGGGTCGGCAAAGATCTCGCGCATCGAGGCGCCGGCAAAAAACGTCTGCTTTTTCGCCGCATGGACCATGTTCGGGTTGCCGCATAGAAACACACGCCAGCCGGACAGGTCAGGATAGTCGTTTAACGCTGCGTCCAGCACCATTCCCTGCACATAGCCTTTCGGCGCAGCGCCTTCGGATACACAGGGAACATAGCTGAAGTTGTCATGCAGCCTTACAAGTTCTTTCAATTCATCGACCAGATAGAATCCGCCGATATCGTAGCTGCCGTGATACAGGCTGAGTCTGCCCTGGTGGCCGTTCATCAGCGCATCGCGCACTATCCCGTACAAGGGCGCCAGGCCCGTACCCGTGGCGATCAGCAGGATGTTCTGGCCGGCATTGCCCGGCACATAAAAGCAATCTCCGGTTGCTTCCGAAATTTCAAGTTCGTCGCCCGCCTTCAGGTTTTCAAACAGCCAGTTGCTCACCAGGCCGCCCGGCACCTTCCTCACATTGAGAAAGAGCGGCTCATCAAGCGCCGGCAAACTGGCCAGCGAATAGGATCGCGCCGTGGCTTTGTCCTTGAACAGGTTGATGAACTGGCCCGCCTTGTATTCCAGCGGTCTGGAAGGATGGAGCCTGATACCGAGTATGTCGGCATTGAGGTATTCGACACTGGCAACGCTTGCAGCAAGCCTGTTGAGGCCCGCTTCGGGCAGCACCACTTCGATATCGCTTTGGGGGAAACAGGAGCAGGCGAGAAAATAATTCTGCGCAGCAAGCGTGGGCTTCAGTCCTTCCTGCGCACGCTCGGGAACTTCTCCCTTGACCGCACGCATCAGACAGGTCTGGCAGATGCCGGAACGACAAGAAGAAGGAACGACAACACCCTGGGCAGTCAGACAATCGAGAACAGAGTGTTCTCCGCATTCATATGACTGCCCGCCATAAATTACTTTGGCCATGGGTGAATTAACCTTACTTGCCCAGCACGTCTTTACGTGTGCTCTCGGCTATTGCAGCTGCCTGGGCGATCAGATTCGCAGGCACCTTGAGCTCGGTGAGCGTTGCGCCGATATGCTCCATCACCGCGTCAAAATGCGTATCGTTCAACCCCTGCGCGACCAGATGCGCATGGCCTCTTCTCATGTCTTCGCCGGTATAGTTGTGCGGACCGCCGAAAGCCATCGTCAGAAAAGCCTTTTGCTTGGCTGCCTGCTTCTCCATATCCACACCGGAGAAGAAGCGATTGATGCGATCGTCCTTCAGCACCTTGCGATAGAAAATATCCACTGCCGCATTCACAGCGGGCTCACCGCCTATATCCGTAAACAAACTCACATTTCTCTCCTTTATCAATTACTGCCTTGCGGGCAGACGCAGAAGAACACAACCCCGACTTGCCTAGTCGGAATTAACATGTATTCTTAGTACATGTTATTATTCGCGCTTAAAGCTGTCAAGCAAAAATTCACATATGGTTTAAAATCCTTGATGCGGGAACTTGCCGCAGGTGACCGGAAGAAGAAAATGCGTTTAACCCTGTATACAGATTATTCACTGCGCGTACTGCTTTATCTTGCGCACAAGGAAGATGGCACGGCTACCATCACCGAGATTGCCGAATTCTACAATATCTCGCGCAATCACCTGGTCAAGGTGGTGCACAGCCTGGGGCTGAAAGGCTATATCCTGACGAACCGGGGAAGGCATGGCGGCATCAAGCTCGCTCTCCCCGCAAAAGACATACCGATAGGCTCGGTCGTGAGATCGACCGAACCCGATTTCGATTTGCTGGAATGCTTCAATCCCGAAACGGATAAATGCGTCGTCAGCGCTTCATGCAAGCTCAAAGGCGTCATCTATAACGCGCAATCCAGTTTTCTTGGCGTGCTCGACCGGTACACCCTGGCAGACATGATGAGCACACCCAGAGCCTTCAAATCCATCCCGATCAAACACACGTAAGCTTATTTCCTGCCCGTGCGCCTTTGCACGACATCCCAGGCCATATAGGCGATTGCGCAGAAAACGATCGCACAGACAATGAAGGTGATCTGCTTTTCCGATTCGGCGCTGACCAGGCCGCCGACAACCATATGCACAGAATAACCGGCGATGATCAGCGCGCCTATGCCTGCAACCAGAAATATTAGAATCTCGACCATCATGATCCCGGCTTTTGCACGAGTGCCTGATGCCTGACCTGGACGATCACCCCGCCTTTTCTCAAATCCACCGTCTCAACCAGTCCTGCCTGCATCGTCGCAAGATTGTGCGACAAAGAGCTGTTGGCAGGGTTGTGCGGATCGAACAGGAGATAATCGACCCCTTTCAGCATTGCATAAAGGGCCTCACTGTCTCGCGCCTCTGGCGGCAGGGGCAACGCATCGCAGCGACAAGCCAGCATGGTCAGCCCCGGCCACTGGCTTGCAACGCGCAACTGATGAACCTTTTCCGCGTCATTGCTCTCACCTTGACCATGCGCAGTTTCATCTTTCAAGTAATCTGCCGAATTTTCCGTAAAAGCCCGAATCAAAGTGTCGCGAGGAGCAAGCTCACCCAGCAGCATCGCCTGATAGCTTGCCTTGTCATTCAGCATGAAGACGGTTGAGACAACAAAGATCAGGATCAGTGCTATGCCGCGCTGCCCCCAGAATCCGCCATGCGCATTGACGGGCCGGTTCAACAGCATAGGCAATCCCCAGTAAAGGACGATCACCAAGGCGACCACGCCAAAAATTTCGTCGCCGACGAAAAGACCAATCACAAGCGCACCAAACAGAATGCGCCCCAGCGGATCCGCCCACAACCTGGCAGCCTGGCTGATGACTATCCACAGCAGCATGCACAGCATGCCCACGCCAAAAATCCAGCCGTCTATTCCCAAATCACCTCCGTCGGAAGGGCCGAGCAGCAGGCTTGAAGTCGCGCGAACAGGATTGGCGAACCACTCCACGTGGCGCCACCCCATGGTCAATACCAGCGCGATAACCAGCGCGGATATGACCCCGGCAAACAGATAGTTGCGGCGCTCCCTGTCCAAAGGATTTTTGTACCATGTCCAGAGCAGCACCAGAGGATAGGCAAGCCCCATGGGATGAAGCGTGACCGAAACCAGGCACAGGAATATCTGCGCAAAATACATCCCACCCAGAGCCTGTTTAGACTCCCGATAAATCTTGTCTGTCCAGGCGCCCATCGCAAATGCAAAAAGCAAAAATGGCGCAACCGAAATCGCATCGATCTGATGAAGCACCAGCGGAGAGATCAACAACAGGCCAGTCGCCAGCAATGAAGACTCTTCCTGTTCTTTGCTCTGCATGCGCCAGCTGTGCAATGCCCACGCGACAATGGCCATCACCAGCAGCGTCGTCATTTTTGCAGCGAGCACGTTTCCGGTCCACAGCGCGCCAGCAGGAATAAAAAACAGCGTTCGAAAGTCCGGCAGCCCCAGCGTCACAATCGAGCTGACCACCCCATCGGCCACCGACCAGACCAGCAGCAATGCATGAGCCCCGCCCTCATCCAGCCCGTAATTCGTTTTGCTCAGAAGCATGAACACCGCAGCACCCCAGACCGCGAGTGCGAGGTAAGCCAGATATTCTTTGGGGATGCGTGATAACCAGTTATTCATTTTAGCGTCAGTCCATCATGGCAAGGAAATTTCGGAATTGTACAGCACTGTTATTGAACGCAGTCTGAAATCGGCGCTATTGATTGATCGAGAGAAGCAGCCTTATATCCTGCGCCAATTGATCTACGGGTTGTTCATAGCGGGCGAGCAGCAATGGCTTGCCTCTGGTGCCCAACAGGTAGATGCCGTCGCTGTGATCGAGCGTGTAACCGCCATGTTTGTCATACTGTTTCTGGTAATTCACGCCGAAGGATTTTGCCGCTTTTTCGGTGGACTCTGCATTGCCGTACAATCCCAGAAAGGAAGGGTTGAACGAGGTCACAAATTTTGCAAGCAACGCAGGCTTGTCCCGCTCAGGATCCAGCGTGATGAATACAACCTGAACCCGATCCGCATCTTTGCCCAGGATGCGCATCACCTGCGCCAGGTCGGCCAGCGTGGTAGGGCACACATCGGGGCAATGGGTATAGCCAAAGAACAGCACGATGACCTTGCCCCTGAAATCCAGCAGGCTGCGCGGTTTGCCATTGAAGTCATACAGCGAAAAATCCGCGTGCGTGTGCTGCCAGGTCACGTCTATTGCATGGTACGGCGATGGCAACTCTTTTTCGCTGCACGCACCCAGCAAAAACAGCATCAAAAAAACAATTCTTGTTATTTTCATTTACTCAAATGCGCAAGTTCACTTATCAGACTGGCGGTCTGATTGCATTTTTTCATCCTTGTCAGTCTCCTCCTTTATGGAAACCTCATTCCTGTGGACCATATACCAGATGAATGCCCCCGCCGCGCTGATATATAGCAGCGAGCCCAGAAATCCCGGATCTGTCACCCAGTCGGTCCACTTCACAACCACACCCGGGCGCAGCCCCCAGAAGGGAAAACTGAGGCCCACGCCGACCAGAAATACGCTCGCCACCACGGCCCAGAACCAGTAGGGCACCTTGAGCTGCGACTCCGGGATTTTTTCGACCAGTTCCCAGTCCTCCATTCCGCGCTTGTCCAGGCGTTCCTCATTCGAGTCATAGCCGAAGTGGTCTTTGCGCAGCCTGCCCCATTGCGATTTTTCTCTGGGCAGTTCCAGATTGTCTTGTTCCATCACAGTTCTCCTAATCGACAAAATGCTGAAGTTCGAAACGTCCCACCCACCCGTCACGGGCATGCACAACCACTGAAAACGGATGCAGGCCATGCGAAAGCGTTGGCGACATCGTCAAAAACACCGATGCTCGCCCGACGCTTGGCAAATCCACCCTGCTGCGATCCAATGTATAACTGCCCTTGGGCAAGCCCTCGATCGCCACATCCAGTTCCGCCGGTCGGTATCTTTTGTTGGCAATCTCGATACGATAATCGCGCGCTGACTGGTTATGCCCTGTTTGCAAATACCCAGCCGAAAGATGGTAAGGCTGATATGACCACACACCCCATGCAAACATCGAAATGCCCAGCAATGCAAAGGGTGTTGTCCAGCGCATTCTGGACAACAACGCCATGGAATTATCGCGAAATTTGCGCACCTTGGCCAGCTTGCGCTGCCCGAACTCAAAACGCAACAAGCCCTTTTTCCCTTTTTTTGCCTGCAGGGTATTGCACGCATCGATGCAGTCGCCGCAGTTGATGCAGCTGTCGTAGACGATAGTCTTGCGCGGATCGAGTTCTATGAAACATGTTGTCACGCAATAATTGCATTTTTCGCATTCACTCGCACGACTTTCATCGTAGAGCACATGCAGGGTCTCCTTGGTCTTGAACGAATGCTGCCAGACCCTGTAGACACAGGCAAAACGACACCAGAAATGCCTCAACACCGAAATATCCAGCAGGATGATCAAAACCCACACAAAGTAAATCCAGTGCAAAGAACCTGCAAGTCTCGCATCATCCCTGAAAATGATGAAGGACAGCACCACATCCGGCGGATAAAAATATAGCAGTGGCAGCAATGCGAACAGCATCGAGGCACCCAAAAGCGACAGCCCCAACAAGGTCCAGTTCAATACGGTATTTTTGGCTGCAGCAACCTTGGGCGCATCTCCATTCATGCTGACTTCTGCGCGCTTGCCAAGCAGCTTGCGGGTCATGTGGTTAGCCCATTCCGCCATCGAATTCTGCGGACAGGCCCAGCCGCAGAACACGGTGCCAGCGGTCGAATACAGCGCAACCAGCAGACTGGCCAGCGTGATCCATAAGCCTGATATCAGAAAAAAATCGGCAAACCACACCTGCCAACCCAGAACCACCAGCGCGCCATTTTCCGGATCTATCCTGAACAGCCCCGATACTGGAATCAGCACCAACAGTATCAGCACAGTGATCTGAACGGCGCGCCGCTTCCAGCGAAAATTTCCCGAGCTCTTTTTTGATCCGCCGTTGACGGCTTTGACCGGTATGCCGGAAAGCGTCTTGTTAATCGCTGATGACATGTTTACCTTTGTGTTTATCGCATTCATAAGGCGCTGTTCGCCTCGCTATCCAGCGGTGAAACCGCAAGCAGTTTCAGGCGATACCGCTCTGCTTCCTGCATGTTGCCGGCAGCCTTCTCCAGATGCCACAGGGCACGCAGCGCGTTCACGTGGTCAGGAGAGACCTGCAGTATGCGCTGCAATGCCTCGCGCGTGCTCAAACCATGCTCGCGCGCCTGCGTCAGCGACTGCATCATACTATCAGCTAGCGCATTCGCAATCCAGTGGTCATGCGGATTTGCCTGATAGGCCAGCCATATCATCTTGACCGATTTGGCTTCATCTCCCTGGAGGGCCGATATCCATGACTGTGCGGTCAGCGTGGTTGCCATATAGGCTCGGCCGAATGCCTCCCTGTCATGCTCTGCAACACCCAGGATATTCGCGGCAGCATCAACGTCGGGATGTCGCCGCATCAACCAGGACATCAGGTTTGCCAGGTTCACGCTTCCGTCGTAGCGCGCACGCGGCAGGCTGTATTCGATATAGGGCACCCATTCATCCTGAACCCGCCCTTGACTGCCGGGAACCGGCCCCCAGTAGCGCCCAAGCCAGGTCCACATCCCCTCATTGCCTGTTGCCAGCATCTGACCGCGGTCATCCAGCCTTTGCAGATTGCGCTGCATCGCACCGGCAATCAACAGCGGCTTTCTGGGTCCGACCAGGGCCAGATGCATGCCGTCCATGAACATCTGCGCATCCGGGAATACCTGCCTGAAACTGTTGAACACCACGCCCAGCGAGCGGATATCAAACTGGTTGAGCGCAAGCCATTGCACAAATACACCGTCATCATTCAGATGATCTTTTGCGCGTTGAAATTGCTGCACCGACAACAGCGAGCCCATGCCTGCCAGATCCGGATGAAACAGATCGCCTATGATCACATCGTAATGCCGGTCAGTGGCATTCAAATAATGTCTCGCATCATCGCGATACACTCTGGCCTGATCCACGATGCCGCCATTCACCCCCGAAAACCAGTGCCTGGCGGCGAAAATCGCCCCCTGGGACAATTCCACCGCGCTGCGATCAAGATCCGGAAAGGGGGCTGAACCCGCCATGGAAATCCCGGTCCCAAGACCCAAAAACAAAACGCTGCGAGGATCAGGATGCAGCAGCAAGGCAAGTCTCGCCTGATCCATCTGTATCTCGACAGCAGCAGGATCGCTGGATGCATCCATGCGCTGCAAATCGCTCAGCAGTATGCGCTGCCCGTCCTTGTGGCTAACCACATGCGTGAGCGAAACAGCATCTTCATAGAGATATAAATCCCGGCTGTCAGCCTCCGCTATCGGCAGCAGGTCGCGCACAGGCGGCATGTTGCGCAGCGGCCATGCCAGCATCAGCAGGAAAGCAAAGCCAAGCCAGCCCCACCTCGATTTGATGCCTGCCAATCCGAATGCCGAAACCGCAAGTCCCGCGATGACAACCATAGCAACGCTGCCAAAAAAAGGAATGATCACAAGACAGGCAAGCAGTGCGCCCAGTCCGCCGCCCAGACAATTTGCGCCATACAGCCATACGCCGCTCGCATCGACATGCTTATAGCGCTCTGCAAGCAATGGAAGCCAGGCACCCAGCGCAAGCGTGACTGGCAAAGTAAACAACGCTGCCACCATGGCTTCAGAACTGACAGCTGAAAAAAAAGACTGGAACTGGCTTGCCTCCACCCACGCAGAAACGGCGGGCAAAAATCGCAAACCCAGCAGCACGCCGCCGCCCGCGACCAAGGGCAGCAGCACGGATATCCAGTGCCTGCGCGGCACAAGCAGACTGCCAAGCGCTATGCCCACAAGAAAAACCGCAAGAATGACGCCGAGCACATACTCCGTGCGCAGCATGATCATGCCATAAAGGCGCACCCAGCCGACTTCAAGCATCAGACTGCCCGCGCCTATTCCGGCATAAAACAACAATGCGGACAGGGGTGGGCGCGACGTGCCTTGCTTTTCAGCACTGCTTGAATTGACAAATCGGGAGAAAAACAGCGCAGCGCCGCCAGCCACAAACCCCAGCAGCGCAACCCCTCTTACAGAGTCGGTCCACCCCAATACCGGCAGGCCCCAAAGCGGAAACAGCGCCCCCAAGGCACCGCCTAACGTATTGAGCCCGTATAATTTTCCAAGCGACAGCGGCGTACGGTCGACTGCCTTCCAGACCAGCGCGAATCCGACTCCCATCGCAAAGGCCGGGACCAACAGCAGGCTCAATGCTTCCAGCGCCTGCAGCAGATACCATTGCATCAATGTGAGCCGGCCCGCGGCCAGCCAGAGGCTAGTCCAGCGCAACAGACCCGGCAGCATCAACGCATACAAAGCGATGGCCATCTCTATCACGGCAAACACAACGAGCGGCTTGCGGATTAGCCTTGCCCATTTCACGCCCGCGAGACTCCCGCTACCCAGCCCTATCATGAACGCCGTGACCGTCAGCACGACACCAAAGATGCTGACGCCAAACTGCATGGACAGCATGCGCGACCACAGCACTTCATAGGCGAGGCTTGCAAATCCCGACAGGCCATAGAAAAACACAACGCCCCACCACCAGGACTTGACTGGCGAGTGGTCACCGGACGCTAAGACCGCGTTTTTCGTGTTCACGGGATGATCACCCATGTCAGCGCGGCCATGCATATTTCGACCGATGCGGCAGTGCTGCACCGGCTGATGCTGCTATTCACGGGTGCAGACTAGAAAGGATAAAACCACACCAGGCCGACGATGGCATGGGCAATGGCCATCGACACGCTAAGCCCTGCAAAAAGCATATGCGGCACATATACCTGCTTGCCGTACAAGCCCATCGCAAGTCCCAAGCCGCCGGTGATCAGAACCAGTATGAACAGTACCACCCCCATCAGGAACATGATCTGCTGCTTTTCCTTTTGCGGGATGGATTTATCGCGCACTTCATCCCTGTGCTGCTTGTTGAATGCCTGCAATATGTGAGCGCTGTCATCCCCGTTGGAGATTTCTTCGGCATGAACGACATTCATAACCGAAAACATCGCGACAAACAACATTCCGATGAAACGCAAGGAAAACCAACTGAACAATGTATTTAAAGTGCGGGACATATTTTTCATTCTGCTATGGGTTTATGAGCAACATCGGATGCCTGGCTGCTGGATTTTTTCATCGCGAC
>JAJXWG010000025.1 GCA_021781695.1 Pseudomonadota bacterium | reverse complement strand
TATCCAGTGGAACTGAAGGAAGCTGATTTGCCTGCAATGCTGCAAAATCTCGCCAAAAATACAGAGGCAATTTACCCCGTAAAATGTCAGTTTATATGCGAGTGCGAGCACACGATCGATGACTCGCTTGCAGTGATCAACCTGTTCCGCATTGCCCAGGAAGCCGTCAACAACGCAATCAAGCATGGCAATCCTGCGAATATCTCGTTAAAACTGGTGTCTTTGCCCACTGGCATAACCCTTGAAATCAGCGATGACGGCTCCGGCATCAATCAAACCGCAAACACCGAAGCTGGGCTTGGCTTGCGCTCCATACAATACCGCGCCTCTTTGCTTGGTGGCTCCATGCAGATTTCTGCCTTACCCAAAGGCGGCACAAGATTGACTGTGAGTCTTCCTGTCTGACATGCCTGCTCAATTCGAGCATCTGTTCTTTGTCTGATCTAGTGGATTCCCCTATATAAAAATAGGGTTAACTACCACCCCAATATCCTCTTCGGCATTATAGGCATAGATTTTTCAACGATTATGATGTCCCTGTCTTCAACCGAATCGTTTCATGAATTGGTGTTGCGCCCCTCATTGTTTGAATTGTCATGGTTAACGCGACAAGACTGACGCCTTGCTTTTCCCGAAACGAAGATGTTTTAGCCGCCATGTGGTGGCTTTTGCAAGATGACGTATCGAAGTGTTGCAGGTTTGATTTCACATATTCGTGATATGCAGCGTTGACAATTTATTTTTCACTTCCTCTTCAAGCAGAGGAAAACAATAGGAGATAGTTATGACCACAGTAAATTCATTGCAACAGGATCGCCTTCAGCGTGCAAAAGTTGCCTACACACTGAGAAATGTAAACCTTGAATTGGCGGAAAATCTGTACACAGACAAAGCTTATGCTCCGCGCCCCGGAGATATGGTGCTCGCAAGGGTCGACGCGATCGGTCAGCATGGCGGTGTTGAATTGCGCAGCGGGCGCAGGTCAACCTTGTATGTGGGTGATGAAGTGGTCGTATGCTACGGCAACCGATATGCGCCCGACCAGTTTGAGGCCGAAGTCCCGGAAGACATGGGTTCGTGCCATCTGGTGGCAGCCGGCGGCATGGCAGGAAGGGTGCTGTCATCCTATTCATCTATGAAGGAGCCTACCGCAATTACACCCATCGGCCTCCTTGCTGATTCCGACGGCAAAGTCATGAACCTGGAAGACTGGAAATTGCCGCATATCGGTTTTATCGGCGCACGCCCGTTGACCGTGGCCGTATTGGGCACCACCATGAATTCCGGAAAAACTACCAGCCTCACCAATTTCATCCGTGGACTGGTGTCCAGCGGCAAGAAAGTTGGAGCGGCCAAGGTCACGGGAACGGGTGCTGGAAAAGACGGCTGGCTGATGAGCGACGCTGGCGCCACCCTGACATACGATTTTACCGACGCTGGATATGTCTCCACCTACAAGCTCTCGCACGACAAGGTGGAGGAGATTTTTGCAATCCTTACCGGACACCTGGCTCATGCGGGCGTGGACATCATCGTTCTCGAAATTGCGGACGGTATCTTGCAGTCTGAAACTGCGGCATTGCTCTCTTCCGCCATCTTCAAATCCAGTGTGGACCATGTGCTTTTCGCAACCCGGGATTCGGCAGGTGCCGTGGGCGGTGTCGACCTGATCAGACGCCAGGGGATCAATATCATTGCAGTCAGCGGCGTGTTGACCAATTCCCCGCTGGCCGCAAGCGAAGCTGCAAAATTCACGGGCCTGCCCGTGATTCACACCAGCCAGCTCTGCGACCCGGATACCTGCGTCGCGCTGCTTGATGATGCCCGCAAGACTGATCAGGCTATAGCAGTATAGAAATGCAGGCTCCAAAGGCAATTAGCCGTCGTCGCTTCCCCATCCTGGTACGCCTGGTGGCAAATGCCTTCGGGCAGGCCGCGATGACTGTGGCAATGGCCCAGCTGGTGAGGTATGGCTTCGATCATCTTGTCAGGCCTCAGCATCTGGCGTCTGTCGAGCCGTTGCTTCTGGTAGGCCTTGGTCTTGCCGCTTCCGCAGGCATGATTGCCTGGTTGCGCTTCATGGAACGGGTCGATGCGGAGAAAATGGGACAGGACTATGCATTTGAAGTTCGCATGGTTCTGTACGACCATCTTGCCGCATTGCCGCCCAGGGCATTGCAGTCGCGCAGCCGTGGCGGGATGGCTTTGCGTTTTGTAGGCGATCTCGTGTCGTTGCGCAGATGGGTAAGCCTGGGGCTTGCCCGTCTTGCGGTGACCGGCGTGGTGACGGCTGGGACGCTGCTTGCGCTTGCGTTTCTGGATGGGCTGCTGGCGCTGGATATAGGCATTGTGCTGGTTCTGGGCGCGGCCGTCACGCTGACTTTGAGCGGCAGCCTGAAGCTGGCGACTCAGGAATCGCGCCGGCGTCTTTCCAACATTGCCGCCAACGTCAACGAAAAAATCGCATCCATTGCGGTGGTGCAGATTTTCGGACAGATGGCGCGCGAGCGCAGGCGCCTTGTGAAGCAGGGCCGTCATTTTCAGGATGCGATGATAGAACGTGCAAAAGTTGCCGGCAAAGTCACGGCGGTGACCGAAATCACGGCCGCTGCCGCGACGGGCACTATTTTGCTGCTGGGTGCATGGGAAGTATCCGCAGGTCATGCCTCGCCCGGAACCGTGGTTGCCGCGATGGCGATCATCAACCTTCTGGTTCATCCGTTGCGCGATATGGGGCGCACCCAGGAATACTGGTATGGCTCCAAGGTGTCGCTGCAAAAAATCCAGGAATTTCTGGACACCCCTTCCACGGTGACCGAGATTAAAGGCGCGCCGGATCTTGAAACTGGCTCCGGGCGTCTGGAATTCGAGCATGTCTCGGTGCAGGGGGCGCTTGATGATGTGAGCGCAGTGGTCGAAGCGGGAAGTGTTGTTGCCATCGTGGGGCCGAATGGAGCGGGAAAGTCGACGCTGCTCTCCCTGGCAGCGAGACTGATCGAACCCGGCCAGGGTGTGGTGCGTCTCGACGGGCAGGATCTGGCTGCGCACAATCTGGCCTCCGTGCGCCGTGCAATCGGCATGGTAGGTGCAGAACTGCCCCTGTTGCGCGGAACCGTCGAAAAAAACCTGCTCTATCGCTGGCCGGATGCGCCTTTACAGGACATCGAGCGCATCTGGAGCCTGTGCGGCATCGATGAGCTTTTGGCCGGTTTGCCGCAAGGCTTGCAGACGCGGATATCCGAAGGAGGCGTGGGCTTGTCTGTCGGGCAACGCCAGCGCATCGCCCTGGCTCGCGCACTGCTGGGCAATCCCCGCCTGCTGTTGCTCGACGAAGCCGATTCCAATCTCGACCCCCAGGCAGCATCAGTCATCGACAGGGTGCTTGCCAGCTATCCGGGAACGGTTCTGCTGGTCACACACCGCCTGGACAGGATGGCATCGGCAGACGCCATCTGGCACATGAATGCGGGACGTCTGGTGGAGCAAGGTCCCTATTCGGCGCTGATGGCAGACAATGGCAGGACTAGTGAATTTTTGAAACCGGGCAAGGTGGCATTGTGCTGAAATCATTTTTCAACTCCCTCGTGGCGTTCTGGCACAGTAAAACATGGGCGGGAAAAGCTGTTGTTGCCGCGATTTTCCTGAGCTTCCAGTTTGCACAGGCAAGCGATCTCAACGAGTCGCTGCAGAACGGGGTGATGATGATCAGGACGCTGGATGGCGGGCCTGCCTATCTTCTTTATGTGCCGCGCAAGGGCGGGGAGAATGCGCCTGTTTTTGTAACGGTGCACGGCATCTCGCGCGATGCCATCGAGCAGGCCTATATGTATGCCGATCTTGCAGAGCGCTACGGGGTGGTCATGATCGCGCCCTATTTTTCTGAGCCACCCTACTCGGATTATCAGTTCATGGGGCGCAATGGCCGCGGACAGCGCGCCGATCTGGCGCTCGACAAAATCGCTGATGAAGTCGGGAAGCTGACGCATGCCAGAACAGATAAACTTTACCTGTTCGGTTATTCGGGTGGAGGACAGTTTGTGCACCGTTACACGCTGGCCCATCCGGGAAGGGTGGCGAAGGTCGCCATCGGCGCTGCAGGATGGTACACGTTCCCTGACCCTGATCTGCCTTACCCCTATGGTTTGAAGGTGTCCCGCAAAGATTTTTCAGGCGTGGTTTTCGATCCCGAAAAGTTTCTGAAGGTGCCGACCCGCGTCTTTGTGGGGGCCGAGGATGTGAAACAGGATCCTGCGCTTAACAAGTCTCAGCGCGTTGTTCGAAGCCAGGGCGCAACGCGCGTCGAGCGGGCACAGAACTGGATTGCCGCGATGAAGAAGGCGGCATACGCTTTGGGCATGCAGACTCCTTATTCGGTAGAGCTGTTGCCGGGTGCCGGGCACTCCTATTCCCAGAGCATGCTGATTGGCGGCATGGGGCCCAAAGTATTCTCTTTTTTATTCGAGCCCCCTGAAATACCCCAGCGTGTATCGATGCGTTTCAATAACCACTGATCCGCCGTCAGGGTTTGTTTTTTGCGGTCTGGTTTGCCAGATTGTAGGCGTAGTGAATAAGTTCGTTTCCGGATTTCAAGCCGAGCTTGCGCTTGATGTTGGCCCTGTGGGATTCGATGGTTTTGACGCTGCGGTTGAGTTGCTGCGAAATCTGACTGGTTCCCAGGCCAAGACCGATCAAATGCAGCACCTCGAATTCGCTGGGCGTCAACTGGCCGGTAGGCGCAGCTTCGCTGACACTGCCCCGAATTGTCTTGAGCAAACGCGAGCGCATCTGATCGCTGACGTATAGTTCGCCATTGAGAACTTGTCGTATCGCTTTAAGCATGGTCACCGTCGCAACCTGTTTCATAAGGTAGCCATGCGCTCCGGCACGCAATGCCTGCTCTGCATAAACTGCTTCATCATGCATGGACATCACGAGTATGGGCAGATCTGGACTATCCAGTTGCAACCGCTTGACCAGCTCCAAACCGGACATTCCGTGCAGCGAAAGATCGACAATCGCCAAATCGTGCGGACATGAGCGCTGGGCCGATAGCGCTCCCTCGATATCGCTGGCTTCACTGCAGACATGAAGATCGGGTTCCTGGTTGATCAGCATCGCAACGCCGCTCCTGACGATGGCGTGGTCGTCAACAATCAGTATTTTGGCTTTCTGGTGTTGGCTTTCCTGCATGTGACTCATCCAATTTGACAGTTAGTCTGGCAAGAGCACTTGAATCCGCGCTGGCTTACAGTTTCAAAAAGTGCTCCCGGTAATGCTTCATCTCGGCAATGGATTCGTAAATGTCGGCGAGCGCCTCATGCTTGCCGTGCTTCTTCATGCCCTGCGCAACTTCGGGCTTCCAGCGTTTGGCAAGCTCCTTCAGCGTGCTGACATCCAGGTTGCGGTAATGAAAGTAATCCTCGAATGCCGGCATCCAGCGCGCCATGAAACGCCTGTCCTGGCAGATCGAATTGCCGCACATCGGAGAAGTCCTGGCAGGCACATGCTCCTTCATAAAAGCGAGCATCTGGGCTTCGACGGCCGCCTCATCGAACGTGGACGCCCTGACCTTTTCGATAAGGCCAGACTTGCCGTGCGTGGACTTGTTCCAGCTGTCCATGCCGTCCATGATCTCGTCCGGCTGATGCACAACCAGCACCGGCGCCTCTGCGACGGTCTCCAGGTTATTGTCGGTCACGACAATCGCAACCTCGATGATGCGGTCGGTATCCGGATTCAGTCCGGTCATTTCCATGTCTATCCAGACGAGGTGGTTCTGATTTTGTGCCATAATTCGCTTGCGTCGATTGAACATTGGGACGCGTATTGTGTCACAACCGGACTTAACCTAACACTATCATGTCAGCTCAGCTTTTCACATCCATCTTCATCGCAACGCTAGCACTCACCACGCTGGCGAAAATCTGGCTGGCACGCCGGCATCTGGCCTATATAGCCGCGCACCGGAATGGCGTGCCTGAGGCTTTTGCCGGACAGATATCGCTTGCCAGCCACCAGAAAGGTGCGGATTACACTTCAGCGAAGACGCGTTTCTCGATGCTTTCCGTTCTGTTCGATGCCGCACTGCTGCTGGCCTTCACCGTGGCAGGCGGCATAGAGAAGATATCCGAGCTTTCCCATGACTGGTTCAGCCAGCCACTGGTGCAGGGAATAGTGACCATCATTATCGCACTCCTGCTCTCTTCAATCCTGGAAGCCCCATTCAACATCTACAGTACCTTTGCAATCGAGGGGCGCTTCGGTTTCAATCACATGACCTTCAGACTGTATCTGGTGGATGCGTTCAAAAGCCTGCTGGTAGGCACCATCCTGGGGCTGCCGCTCTTGGCCTGCGTGCTGTGGCTTATGGGACGCATGGGCGAGCACTGGTGGCTTTATGTCTGGGGATTGTGGGTGATCTTCAATCTGCTGATCCTGTTCATCTATCCTGCCTTCATCGCGCCGCTGTTCAACAAGTTCAGTCCGCTTGCGGATGAAGCCACCCGCGCGCGCATCGAAGCGCTGCTCAAACGCTGCGGCTTCACGAGCAGCGGGCTGTTCGTGATGGACGGAAGCAAACGCAGCGCGCACGGCAACGCGTACTTCACAGGCTTCGGCAAGACCAAGCGCATCGTGTTCTTCGACACGCTGCTGGAGCACCTTAACACCGAAGAAATCGAAGCCGTGCTGGCGCATGAACTCGGCCATTTCAAACATCGCCACGTGATGAAGCGCATCGCCTCGACCTTCGCGATCAGCCTGGTTTTCCTATGGCTGCTGGGCCTATTGATGCAGACCAGCTGGTTCTATCAGGGGCTTGGGGTGACGACCCAAAGCACCGCCAACGCGCTGCTGCTGTTTTTCATGATCATGCCGCTGCTAAGTTTCCTGCTCGGCCCCGTGATGTCAGCCTATTCGCGCAAACATGAATTCGAGGCCGACAGCTATGCAGTCAAGCAGACCAATTCGCGCGATCTTGTCAATGCGCTGGTCAAACTGTATCAGGACAATGCGGCAACCCTGACTCCCGACCCACTGTACTCAAAATTCTACGATTCTCACCCGCCCGCTTCGGTGCGCATCGCCCATCTTAAGGCCGCTTGAGGATGAACGACATGAAAAATGAGGCGCTCACTCCCATGGAAATCGAAAGTCGGCTGGGCGAGTTTTCCGGATGGCAGCAGCACGGCCTTTGCATCAGCAAGACCTACTCGTTCAAGGACTATTACCAGACCATCGCGTTTGTGAATGCCATCGCGTGGATAGCTCACCGCGAAGACCACCACCCGGACCTTGCTGTCAGCTACAACGCCTGCCGCGTGGACTACAGCACGCATTCCGCAGGCGGTCTGACGGAGAAAGACTTCATCTGCGCAGCGCTGGTGGACGCGCTGTTCAAGCCTTGAACGCAGATATTTATTGTAACTTTAAATCCTTGACAGAAAAACCTGCAACTAACGCTAGCGCGAATTTCATAATGAGTGGCCGGGTCGTCGCAGCTTTTGGCCGCCAGTACCTGGTTAGAATGCCTGATGGCGTTCTGCTGCCCTGCGTTACGCGCGGAAAGAAAAGCGATGTGGTTTGCGGCGACATGGTCGAAGTGCAAAAAAGCAGCAGCGATCAGGGCGTGGTCGAGCGCATCGAAAAGCGCACATCCCTTCTGCACCGTTCGGATGCCTGGCGCGAGAAACTCATCGCCGCCAATGTCACACAGCTCGTCGTCGTCGTCGCAACAGAGCCCTCCTTCAGCGACGAGGTCGTCGCGCGCTGCCTCATCGCAGCGTTTGACCAGAATCTGTCTGTGCTGATCGTGCTCAACAAGTGCGATTTGCCCAAAGATGACGCGAGCGCACAGCTTGCCCCCTACCGCGCGATAGGCTACAAAGTGCTGGAACTGTCCGCCGTGCAGGATGTATCCGAGCTGCGCCCTTTGCTCGAAGGCCACACCAGCGTGCTGGTCGGACAGTCAGGCATGGGAAAATCCACCTTGATCAACGCGCTGCTCCCGGATGCACTGGCCGCCACGCGCGAAATTTCCACCGTGCTCGATTCCGGCAAGCACACCACCACCCATGCAAAACTGTATACACTGAATGAAAACAGCAGCCTGATCGACTGCCCTGGCGTACAGGCATTCGGCCTGCATCATCTGACCCTGGGCAGGATAGAACAGGGGTTCATCGAGTTCGCACCCTACCTGGGATTGTGCAGATTCCGCGACTGTCTGCACCTGCATGAACCGGGTTGCGCGCTGATCGATGCAGTTGCAAAAGGCAAGATCAATCCGCGCAGACTGGAACTGTTTCAGCAGATCACCGCCAGCAAGGCCTAAAAAACTCACCGGAAATCTACCTGTACAGACCCAGCACTTCCCACCCCTCATGCCCTAGCTTTTTGAGCATCTCGATATTGCGGTCCGCGATCAGATCCGCATCGGGAAATGCATCCACCGCTTTATCCACGCTTTCCTCCCTTAGCAGATGCAAAGTGGGATAAGGCGCACGGTTGCTGAAATTCTCGATGTCATCAACTTCTGTGCCGGCAAACTGATATTGAGGATGCAGGCTGGCCACCTGGAAGGCATAATCAAATTCGGGCTCGGAAGTGGCAATATCCACTGTATCCAGAAAATCGTTGTAGTCCAGAAAATCCGTCAGCACATAAGGGTGAATCAGCAGCGTGGTGTCGATCGCATCAGGATCGGTGCTCTGCAAATGGCGCAGCTCGGTCAGCAACTCCGCCAGCAAGGCATCGGGTGTCCTGGCATTGCTCACCACATAGCGCACTTGTTTCTTGACGTGCACCGCCTTGGCAAACGGGCACAGGTTAAGGCCGATAACGGCCTTTTCCAGCCACTCCCGTGTGTGGGCGATAACAGTTTCGTCATTCATTTCAGTCTCTCGATTGGTCAATTATTGATAAGGACAAGGTTCAGCGTCTCCGCGTGACATGGTCATTACTCAGGCATGCAACGGCGCTTCATCCATCAGTGCGATCTGTTCGCGCAATTCCAGAATGCGGTCCTGCCAGTAGCGCTGGGTATCAAACCAGGGGAAGGCTGTCGGAAATGCCGGATCGTCCCAGCGCCTTGCAATCCATGCCGCATAGTGTATCAGGCGCAAGGTGCGAAGCGCTTCCACGAGATGCAGTTCGCGCGGATTGAATTCGTGAAAATCCTCGTATCCTGCCAGCAGGTCGCCCAGTTGCCGGGTTTGATCCGCGCGTTCACCTGACAGCAGCATCCACAAGTCCTGCACCGCAGGCCCCATGCGGCTGTCGTCGAAGTCGACGAAGTGCGGGCCATCCTCTGTCCAGAGCACATTGCCGGGATGGCAGTCGCCGTGCAGCCTTATCGCATCGATTTTGCCTGCGCGCTCATAACAGCGCTTGGCACCCTCCAGCGCAAGTGCCGCCACACCGCGATACACTTCGATTAATTCATACGGTATGAATTTATTCTCCAGCAGGAACTCGACAGGCTCCGCACCGAAGCTCTGTATGTCCAGTGCAGGCCGATGCCGGTATGCTGCCAGTGCTCCTACCGCATGGATGCGCCCGATGAAGCGCCCCATCCACTGCAGGGTGTCGCGGTCATCCAGTTCGGGCGCACGGCCGCCGTGTTTTGGAAACACTGAAAAGCGGAAATCCTTAAAAGTGTGCAACGTGCTTCCGTTGATATTCAGCGCAGGCACCACGGGAATCTCGCGCTCATAAAGCTCAGAAACAAAAGCATGTTCCTCGAGTATCGCCGCATCGCTCCAGCGCGCTGGGCGGTAGAACTTTGCGATCAGCGGTGTGTCATCTTCCATGCCGACCTGATAAACGCGGTTCTCGTAACTGTTTAACGCCAAAAGCCGCCCGTCACCGTAAAGGCCGATGCCCTCCAGCGCATCGAGCACGGCATCCGGGGTCAGCATGCTGAAAGGATGTTGTGTACGCATGTCAGCTCACCAGAATTTCAGCCATGCAGCCAGGCGCCTCATTGCATAGCCCACAGATGCAAATCGCCCGCGTGGAACAGGCGCAACAGGGGCCGGGACTATCTCCCGAACTGCTGCAGGCTGAATTTCAGGCAACTGCACGACCTGCATGGCCAGCTCGTTTACAAGATCAACAATCTCATTCACACGCGCGGAATCGATGCAAAGCTCGCGCCATTCGCTGTCCTGAACCGGATCGAAGGTATGCTCGGCAAAACCGAAATCCGGCAACAGCCTTTCGGCGATGTTGACCAGCCTGACCAGGGGGTTGCCATAAGCCTCCTTGCCTGTTGGGGGAGCATGGTGCTTCTCCACGACATCCGCGACTTCCCTTGGCAGATTCCAGTGCCGAACGAGCTGCGTGCCGATCTCGGCATGAGTCACGCCAAGAAGTTCAGACTCGACATCCAGTATAGAAGATCTCGGGTTCAAGCACATCTGATGGTGCAGCTCCTCGCTCGCCTCGAAATCGAGATGGTGCAATGCTGCAAGGCCGATGTCATGCAGGAGGCCTGCAAGAAAAATCTGGTTCTCGTCAGGCCTGATCCTTTTCGGCATGGCTTCGGCAATCGCATGCATCACGATGGCGATCGTCATGCTGTGCGTCCAAAGGTCGTGAGGATCGAAATACTTCCCTGCGGGCTTCTTCAGCATCGCCGACATCGCTGCAATACCCAGTGCCACCGATTTCAAGCGCTTCATGCCGAGCAGCATCGCTGCATCCCTGATGCCTTTTATCTGCCGCTGGCTGCCCATCGCGGATGAATTGGCAAGCCCTATCACCCTGGCGTATATCTGGGGATCCTTTTCTATCAGAGAGATCATCTGTTCCTCGCCAGACTCTGTTTCCAGCGGCAGAACGAGCAGCCTGCGCGCAATTTCCGGCATCGCGGGGAGCGATTCGAGATTACCCAGTGACAATTTCAACCTGTTGACTGCGATGCTTTTGCTCATTTCTTCCTCTATGACTTTCTACCGCAACAGTCCTGCCAGCGTGAGCATGAACAGCACGAGTAGCATGAACGCCGACGAACGCCACAGCAGGCGGCCTATGCAGTAAAGCGCCTCAGCCCCACCCTTGTCCCCCACACCCAATTCGGGACGATCCAGGCGCACGCCATTCTGCTCAACCGTCATGCCCAGGCGCACGCCCGATGCGCCCGCAGCGCTTGCAAGCAGTATCCCCTCCTCGCCATCCTGCCAACTCATTGCCTGCGAACGCCAGCAATACGCCGTGTCTTCGAAATTGCCGACGATCGCAAACGTGGCCGCGGTCATCCGTATCGGCAACCAATCCAGCCGGACACGCATCTTCTGTGCATAGCTTTCCCTGGGCTCTTCGGAACCCGGTTCTTCCGTCCTGTGCGTCGCCAATGCAAGCCCCATGCAATAAAGCAATGCGCCCGCAGCGCCACCCAATCCCAGAAAACTGAACACCACGAACCACACGATCAGAGCAAACAAGCGGTTGAGCGCAACCAACAGTATGGTTTCGATGGCAAGACGCGCAATTTCATCCGTGCTCAGATCATCCGATTTTTTTCCGCGCAGCGATGACAACAGCGAACGCGCCCCGGCAATATCCGCACCGCGCAGTGCCAGCTGGATATCGGTATATATCTGGCTGTATTTTCGAAAACCCATGCTGAGGTACATGGCCAGCACGTTGAATGTCCAGGCCAGTATCGGGTGCAGATGATGCAACCCCCAAAACAGCAGCGCAGCACCGGCAACCACGGGAAGAACAGCCAGCCACCAGGCGGCCCTGCCATGGTGGTATGCTCCCGAATTGAAGTGGTGCTGAAAATAGGCAACATAGCCCGTCATCCAGACTGGCAGGTACTTGCGCTCTGCCAATGCGTTGAGTTGCTCAAGCAGCAGGGCGGCGATCAGGGCAGACAGGCTCATGTTATGAAACGGCAATGATTATTTGCGGCAAAGATAGCACAGAGTCCGAGATGATCGCCAAGTATCGGCAAAAATGATGGCAGGGTTTATCATCACGCATGACGCGCACCGTTTCAATTTTTTGAAGAGGAATCACGATGAAATCGACATGTTTGCTCACTGCACTGCTGTTCATGTCATGCGCTGCCGCGGGTTCAAACTCTGCATTGCCATCCGAGACTGGCATAATGGCGACTCCCATCAGCGGCCCGCCATCGGCAACGCTTGAAATTGGCGAAGAGAGCATTGCGGCCGACAATCAGGCAACATCGAAAAAATCACGCTACACGCCGGATCAAATTATCCAGTTTTCCAAGCAGCTGGAAAAAGTACTGGCCGGAAAAGGCGCGCATGTTGCGATAGTGGCACGCATGGATCAACCCGCTTCCGAGCGCCCCGAAGGAATGCGCTATACGCATGTGGCTTTTGCCGTGTATTCTCTCATCACAACCGCGGACGGGAAAAAGACCCCGGGCTATGCGATATACGCCTTGCAGCAGGAGGACAAGCATCGCGACACAAGCGAATTGATACAGAGTTTTCCGGTAGATTTTTTCTCCGATGCAGCAGTGCTGGAAGCCGGCATCATCATTCCCACGGCCAAATTGCAACAGCGACTGCTGGATGTGATCAATTCGCCAACCTATTCGACACTGCATGATCCGCACTATTCCCTGATCGCCAACCCCTATACCCTGGGATGCCAGAATGACGCCGAGCACACGCTGGATGTGGTCAGCGCAGCGCTCTACCAGACCAGCAGCATCAAGCGCATCAAAGCCAACGAAATCGCCTATTTCAAGGCTCAACCAGTCAATATCAATCCGATCAGGCTTACGCTGGGCTCCCTGTTCAACACTGAAATATCGACCTCTGACCAGCCAGGAGAACCGGAGACGGCCACATTCGAGACGATCGCAAAATTTCTGCAAAAATTCAACAAAGGTGCCGAGGTCATGAACTTCGAGCCTCAAGGAAAATAAAAAAACCCGCCTGAGCGGGTTTTTTTATTTCAGCGCGCAAGCCTACTTCTTCTTTGCTGCGGCCTTCTTGGCTGCTGGCTTTGCCGCAACTTTCTTGACTGCTGGCTTTGCCGCAACTTTCTTGGCTGCTGGCTTTGCCGCAACTTTCTTGGCTGCTGGCTTTGCCGCAACTTTCTTGGCTGCTGGCTTTGCCGCAA
>JAJXWG010000212.1 GCA_021781695.1 Pseudomonadota bacterium | reverse complement strand
TCGATGACGAATTGCTGAGGCTGCTCAACGAGCGCGCTGCCATCGCAGAGCGCATAGGACATCTGAAGGATGATGGCATCATTCTGCGCCCGGAGCGCGAGGCGCAGGTGTTGCGCCGCCTGCAGGATGCCAACAAAGGGCCGCTCGGCAATGAGGCGATAGCTGCACTTTTCACCGAGGTGATGTCGCAGTGCAGGGCGCTTGAGGCGCCGATTTCGGTTGCCTACCTGGGGCCGGAGGGCACATTCACCGAGGCCGCAGCGCTGAAGCGTTTCGGCACCGCGATCGTCGGGCAGTCCTGCGCAACCATAGACGACGTGTTCCGTTCTGTGGAAAACGGTATATCCCGATATGGCGTGGTGCCTGTCGAAAATTCCACGGAAGGGGCTGTGGGACGCACGCTGGATCTGCTTTTGCAAAGCGGGCTTTATATCTGCGGGGAGGTTCAGCTTGCGATACACCAGTGCCTGCTTGCCACGCAATGCGACCTGAAACTGATTGAAACTGTCTATTCCCATCCGCAGTCCTTGGGCCAATGCCAGGGATGGCTGAACGTGAATCTGCCCCATGTTGCGCGCGTGCCGGTATCCAGCAATGCCGAGGCGGCACGCCTTGCTGCGGAACATCCCGGGAGCGCTGCGATTGCAGGCAGTCAGGCGGCGCTGCATTTTGCGTTGAACCTTTGCATGGAGAACATAGAGGATGACGCGAGAAACACCACGCGCTTTCTGGTGTTGGGCAAACAGCAGGTGGCAAGCTCGGGCAAAGACAAGACCTCGATGGTGTTGTCAGCGGAGAACAAGCCTGGTGCTGTGCATGGACTGCTGGCGTCTCTGGCAGAACACAATGTGAGCATGACCAAATTCGAGTCTCGTCCGTCGCGCTCCGGCCTTTGGGAATATGTCTTCTTCGTGGACATAGAGGGACATCGGGAAGACGGGAAAGTGGCGGTTGCGCTGGAAGAGCTCAAACGCTCTGCCGCCTTCGTGAAGATACTGGGTTCGTATCCGGTTGCGATATAACGGGATGCTTGCGTGGCAGGCTCACTGTCCATCTTTTCCATAAGAGAGTCGCAGTGATGGGTGAACGTGGATTTATGGGTTTCTTTTGTTTTTTTATTTTATATGGTCGTTGAAATGAATTATTCCGAACTGGCGCCGGACTATATACGCGCGATCGCACCTTACCAGCCCGGCAAGCCGATCTCAGAGCTTGAACGCGAGCTAGGGCTGACAAACATCGTGAAGCTTGCCTCGAACGAGAATCCTCTGGGTGCAAGCCCCAAGGCAATAGCTGCAGCTCATGCCGCGCTTGATGAAATCGCGCTGTACCCTGACGGGAATGGATACGAATTGAAGGAGGCGCTGGTGAAACGTTTCGGCGTATCCTTCGGACAGGTCTTCCTGGGCAACGGTTCCAACGACCTGCTGGAGCTTGCGGCGCGCGCATTCCTGACGGTTGGAGACCGCGCGGTTTATTCCGAGCACGCGTTCGCGGTTTATCCGCTGGCGGTTCAGGCGGTGGGTGCTGCCGGCATCAGCGTGCCTGCAAAAAACTTCGGCCATGACCTTGATGCGATGCGGCAGGCCGCAATAACGCATCATGCGAAGCTTGTCTTCATCGCCAACCCGAACAATCCGACCGGCACTTTTCTTAAAGGCTCTGAACTTCACGGATTTCTGCGTGCGCTGCCAAAGAATATACTGGTGGTGCTGGACGAGGCCTACAATGAATATCTGCCCGAAGACTGCCGTTACGACAGCGTTGCCTGGCTTGGCGAATTCCGCAACCTGATCATCTCACGCACTTTTTCCAAGGCGTATGGGCTTGCCAGCTTGCGCGTGGGCTATGCGATGGGCGACGCGGAAGTCGTGGACATGATCAACCGCGTGCGCCAGCCCTTCAATGTGAACAGCGTGGCACAGGCTGCGGCAAAGGCGGCGCTGGATGATGCGGAATTTGTAAGGCAGACCTACGAGCTGAACCTTTCCGGCATGAAGCAGCTCACGGATGGTTTGACTGCGCTGGGCCTGGATTACATCCCCTCGTTCGGCAATTTCGTCAGCTTCAGGATTGACCCTGCTCTGAGCCATGTCGAAGGGGCGGCGCACAGCTATCGCCGTCTGCTCGAATTGGGCGTGATCGTCAGGCCGATTGCCAGTTACAATATGCCGGACTATTTGCGCGTTTCCATCGGTCTGGAAACGCAGAACCAGAAATTTTTATCTGCATTGAAGCAGGTGCTAGGAGAAGCAGCATGATCATAGTGATGGGGAAGGATGTCACCGACGAGCAGATCGGCACGGTGGTGAAGAAGCTGGAGACCGCAGGGTTGAAGGCCAACATTTCGCGCGGCGTGGAGCGCACGGTGATCGGCGCGATCGGCGATGAACGGCAGCTGTCCGAGGAGATGTTCACTCCGTTGCCGGGTGTGGAATCGGCGATGCATATCGCCAAACAGTACAAGATCGTGTCGCGCGAATCGCACAAGGCCGACACCGTGATCGACATCAAGGGCATCCCGCTGGGAGGCAACCAGATTCAGATCATCGCAGGCCCCTGTTCCGTCGAGACCCAGGAGCAGATGGACCTGTCCGCAAAATATGTGCACGAAGCGGGTTGCCGGCTGATGCGCGGCGGCGCGTTCAAGCCGCGCACCAGCCCCTATGCTTTCCAGGGCAAGGGTGTGGAAGGACTGGATATTTTCAGGAAGGCGGCGGACAAATACAAGCTGCCCATCGTCACCGAACTGATGGATGTGCGCCAGCTCGACATGTTCATGGAATACGACGTGGACGTGATACAGATCGGAACGCGCAACATGCAGAACTTCGATCTGTTGAAGGAAGTCGGAAGGGTCAACAAGCCC
>JAJXWG010000211.1 GCA_021781695.1 Pseudomonadota bacterium | reverse complement strand
ACAGCTTGCCCCAGAACTTCACCATGTCCTTGTATATCTCGCGTGCCGTGACCAGATAGGTCAGCTCCATCGTGACCAGCAGAAAGGTCATGCCCAAGGTCAGTGGCACGAACAGAAAATGATAAAGTGCGGTCACCGCAAACTGCAGCCGCGACAGATCCACCAGTTCAGTGCTGATCATTTGCATTCACTCCTTGTTGGTTGACTGAGGTCAGCAGCGCGCGGCTGACCTGCTCTGCGTCGGGGACTTCGGCGGTGCGGAAATATACCCACCAGATCGCAAAGATCAGAACGATCTTCAGCAACAAGACCAGCACAATTTCGCGACCCCATGGTGCATTCGACATTTGAGGCATTTTCTGTCTCCCTTCATAGGACGCCTTGCGGCCATGCATTAAACAATGCACAAACTGTGCCAGTTTTTATTTTTTCGCAGGAAGTCTTTCATGCTGATGTTTTATATCAATAAATTTTTTCTCCAACCCCTTCCGCATCCTGCATAGGGATAAGGCACAGCAGCGTCATGTCAAAAATGGCAGTTACATTTCGCCAGATATACAGGTAAACTGCCAATATTGACATGAGCACAGGCGACAAAATGCCGACCAGCCAACTCCCCGAACTGCTGTCCTATCTGAACAACAAGCCCGAGCCGCACATCGTGATGGACAGGGATTACACTATCATTGCGGCCAACATGGCTTACCGCGCGCAGCACGGGGACGACACCCCGCTGGTAGGGCGGCACTGCTACGAGGTATCGCACCACTTTACCCGTCCATGCGATGAGGTAGGAGAGTCCTGCCCGCTGAAACTCAGCGCCGCAACTGGGCTCCCCCAGCGCGTGCTGCATTTGCATCAGACCCCACGCGGGGAAGAACATGTCGATGTGGAGCTTACGCCGATACAAAATGCGAAGGGTGAAATCATCTATTTTGTAGAGATGATGCATACCATACGCGGCGCCAGCGCGAACCCTTCCGCACAGGGCCTGGTGGGAAGGTCGGGCGCATTCAACGCAATGCTGGGTCTGGTCAGGCGAGTCGCGCAGTCGGAAGCAGCTGTGATGCTGCTCGGAGAATCCGGCACCGGCAAGGAACTCGTGGCGCAAGCCGTACACAATGCCAGCGCGAGAGCGAGCAACCCCTATGTAGTTGTTGACTGTTCAGGCGTGACAGAGACTCTGTTCGAAAGCGAATTGTTTGGTTACGAAAAAGGAGCTTTTACCGGCGCTGTGCAGCGCAAACTTGGACTGGTCGAAAGCGCCAGCGGCGGCACCCTGTTCCTCGACGAGGTGGGCGACATCCCCCTGCCCCTGCAGGTCAAGCTGCTGCGCCTGCTCGAAACCGGCACCTACCGGCGCGTGGGCGGCGTTGAACCGCTGCGTGCAGATTTCCGACTCGTGTCGGCAACCCACAGGGATCTGAAGGCCATGGTCGAACAGGGGAGCTTCCGCAAGGACCTTTACTACCGCATCAGCACATTTCCTATCCAACTGCCCGCGTTGTCGGAACGGCGCGAGGACATCCCGCTGCTCTCAAAAGCCCTGCTCTCCCGCATCAGTCCCGGACGCAAACTGAGTTTACATCCGGATACACTCGCTCAGCTTTCGGCTTACGACTTTCCCGGCAACATACGGGAATTGCGCAACATCCTCGAACGCGCAAGTCTGATGGTCGATACCGACACCATCATGCCTGAGCATCTGGACCCTGAATTCACGGGTTTTCAAATGCGCGAGAGGCCTCAGCATATCGTACCGCTGGAACAGGCAGAACAGCATTATTTACAATGGGCCTTGTCCCAGCACGAAGGCGATCGGTTATCGCTTGCGGACAAACTGGGAATCAGCGAGCGCACTTTATACAGAAAACTTAATCCACCGCCCAGATGAAAAAACCCGGCTGATTTGACTATATCTGCGGCGAATCAACCTTCATACTGCTCCAAGAGATTCACGCCTCCTCATCGACGGGCAAAGGCGCGAGCAAAGCGGCAATGTCGGCCTCGCCGAATTTGGTAAGCCCAGCACTGTCTTCGGAGAGAATTCCCGCAGCAAGCTCCGCCTTTTTTTCCTGAAGCGCCAGAATTTTTTCCTCTATGCTTCCTGCAACGACCAACTTGTACACAAACACATTCTTGGTCTGACCAAGCCTGTGTGCCCTGTCCGTCGCCTGATTCTCGACAGCAGGATTCCACCAGGGATCATAATGTATCACCGTGTCTGCCGCGGTCAGATTAAGTCCCACGCCACCGGCTTTCAGGCTGATGAGAAAGATCGGCACCTCTCCGTCCTGGAACCTGCGCACCACTTCCTCGCGGTTTTGCGTGTCTCCGGTGAGCTTCACGTATGCCAGTTCTTCCTTCAACAGCTCGATCTCGATCAGCTCCAGCATCGAGGTGAATTGAGAGAAGACCAGTATGCGCCGGCCTTCGCCCACCAACTCAGGCAACATTTCCATCAGCAGGTCGAGCTTTGCGCGCTCCTTGACCTTCCTGGCGCTGGTAAGTTTCAGAAGGCGCGGATCGCAACACACCTGACGCAGCTTGAGCAGCGCATCCAGGATGATGATGTGGCTGCGTGCAAAGCCCTTCTCGGCAATCTCCTCGCGCACACGCTGATCCATCGCGATGCGAACCGTCTCGTACAGATCCCGCTGCATGCCTTCTAGCTCGACAGTGCGCACGATCAGCGTCTTCTCAGGCAACTCCTTGGCCACGTCTTCCTTGCGGCGGCGCATGATGAAGGGACGCACGCGCTTGGCCAGGAGATCGCGCCTCGCTCTGTTGCCATGCTTTTCTATCGGCGTGCGCCAGGTTTTGGTAAACGATTTGGCATCCCCCAGAAAACCCGGCAGCAAGAAATCGAACTGCGCCCACA
>JAJXWG010000210.1 GCA_021781695.1 Pseudomonadota bacterium | reverse complement strand
TAATGTTCGCCGCGCAAGCGCTTCTTGTCTGTGCGAGTCAATTCCTGGGACACGCCTATGCTGCGCTGGGTCATGAAATCCTGGCTGATGCTGAACTGGTCAGCACCGTTAACCGGGAGGTTTTCAATGCCGACGCGCAGCACCGGGTCGGGATTTTGCGCGGCGGAAACCGCCATGTCCCGATCAGCAGCCACGGCAGCATCTTCTCCGGCAAGCTGCCGGGAGCGCTCGATTGCCAGCCGTTGCGCATCTGCCAGCGTCAATTGTGTTTCTGCCACGACAGGCTGCTGCATCAGCGCTGCGCACATCAGAACCGACAGGACGGTCCGGCCAATACGGGCCATGGCTTGCTGATAGAAAATTGTATTCATATAGCCTCCAGAATTGCTGTTTCCGCATGCGAATGGCTCTAAATCAGTGTATACGGATATTTTCCGTTGCGCGCCTATTTGACAGACAGGCGGGTGACCACATACATATTTCCGGACTGGACAAGTTCGAAGTCGACGATATCGCCTGCCTTGATCCCGCGGGATAATGCCGCATCTTTCAGCTTGAAGCTCATGGTCATGGCGGGCCAGTTGAGGGTGGCTATCGGTCCGTGAGCCAAGATTACCCTTGAAGCATCGATTTCCTTGACGGTACCCGTGCCTCGGTGTGCGAGCAGTTTTTCTTCAGCCGGTTTGTTTCCCATGTTCATGCCGGCTTCTGCACTTTTTATCATCAGGCACGGGGCTGACAGAGCCGCCAAGGCCGCCAGTGAAACAGCAAATATATTTTTCTGCATGATCAACTCCTCCAAATCAAACTTCCAAGACGCAACCCATTTTCCTGGGCGAACTCAGGCAACGAGGTTTGCAGATACGAACAACGTACGCAGCTGGTCTTTTTGGAGAGTTAATTCAGCAGTCTGAGAAAGCGCAGATAGGGAGGGGGACCGGAGGTAGCGGTGAAATGCCCAGGTGTTTCGAAATCGGCAATATCTTCCTCGGCGAGCAACGACACACCGGACGAAAATATCGCTGGCGAGAAAACCGGCAGATCAAGAGTGAGTTTCAGTGCATCCGAATTCTGCGCGCAGTGCTTCATGCACAGCTGTGAACTGGGTTGACTGTGTTCGGTACAGGAAGCGCCGGACATCTTCATTTGCACATGCGGCAACACATCAGAAATCAGACAGCCACCCATAGCCACCTTGACCTGGATGAACAGCAGTGCAAACAAAACCCACCACGACACCTTGCGTTTCGAAGTCGCGGACATCCGGCAGAATGTTGATGAATTGCTCATGTGGGGCACTATATCACTATCTTATTGGGCTGTTAAGTTGAGCAGGTATCCATTTTGCGAGGAAATTCGAGGTGTGGCTGCGGGAACGAAGGGCATGAAGCGCATATTCGCGATGCTTGATTTGTCAGGCCTGGCGGCCAATCATTTGAAAACGATGGTCTTGTTGCCGCACACCAGCACGCGGTCCTCGACGTGGTAGCGCAGGCCGCGAGCCAGCACTGTCTTCTCGATGTCTCGTCCGTAGCGCACGAGGTCGTCCACCGTGTCGCCGTGATCTATGCGCACCGTGTCCTGCTCGATGATGGGGCCTGCGTCCAGGTCACGGGTGACATAATGGCAGGTCGCGCCGATCAGCTTCACGCCGCGCGAATAGGCCTGATGATAGGGCTTTGCGCCGACAAACGAAGGCAGGAAGCTGTGATGGATGTTGATGATGCGCCCCGCATAGCGCTGGCAAAGGTGAGGTGGCAGGATCTGCATGAAGCGTGCAAGCACCAGCGTGTCGCCGCGATGCTGTTTGAACAGCTCGGCAATTCTTTCGAAGGCTTGTGCCTTGTCCTGCATGTCGACATGGATGAACGGGATGTGATGCCATTCGACGAAACTTCGCAAATCTTCGTGGTTGGAGATCACGCAGGGGATGTCCACACGCAGCTCGTTCGTGCGCCAGCGGTGCAGGAGGTCGTCCAGACAGTGATCCTGACGGCTCACGAGTATCACTAGGCGCTTGTTCCTTGCTGAATCGGCGAGTTTCCACTCCATCGAGAATTCGCCGGCAAGCGATGCGAAGCGGCGGCAGAATTCATCCGCATCGAAGGGCAGCGAATCCGCGCGTATTTCCTGGCGCATGAAAAATTGCTCCTCCTCGGTGTGGTAGCTCGCTTCGACGATGAAGCCTCCGTGCTGCGCGATGAAACCGGTGACCGCAGCGATGATGCCTACGCGGTCTGGACATGAGATGGTCAGGGTGTAGTGGCGGTCCATATGCTGTGTTATTTGTTGTATATTGCCCCAATTTTAACGGATTAAAGAGACATGGGCTGTAAATTTGCATTCAGCAGATGCGTGGCAGCGGATCGTCTTCTAGTTCCGGCAGGATGCGTTCTCCGCCCAGTTCGGTTTCCAGCACTACCTCTGCGCGTCCTGCCTTGACGCTGCCTATGATCGCGGCTTGCTCCCCCTGGGGCAATGCCCTCCAGCAATTCAGCGCTTCATCCGCCTGCGCTTCTGACACGATGGCGACCACGCGGCCTTCGCAGGCAAGAAATAGCGGATCGTAACCCAGCATCTCGCATACCGCAGAAACCTCATCGCGCACCGGGATTGAGGGTTGATCCAGGCGCACCTGCATTCTTGAGGCGTGGCTGATTTCATGCATCACCGTCGCCAGTCCGCCGCGCGTCGGGTCGCGCATGAAGCGCAGGCCGTCAAGCGGCAGAAGTGCCTGTGTCAGCGGCAGCACGCTTGCTGCGTCCGACAAAAGATTTCCGTGCAGGCCGAACTGTTCGCGTGCGAGCATCACAGCGATGCCGTGATCTCCGACAGGTCCGCTGACCAGAATCGCATCGCCATGTTTTACATGCTGCAGGCCGAGCCTCA
>JAJXWG010000024.1 GCA_021781695.1 Pseudomonadota bacterium | reverse complement strand
AGGCAAACCACGGCAGCATGCCTTCTTTCCAGTCGACGAAGAAATTGGCATAGAAGGGGAAGACGATGCCCATCGCGAGCCCGAAGCCCAGAAATGAATACTTGAGCTGCTTGAGGATAGAGGTTTGCGACATGGCTGTCCTTTTCTGGCGCATCAAGCTGGAAGATTAGGATAATTATATCGGCAAAAATTGCAAAAGCTTGAGCAATGATCTGATTTTCGATTGCTTGAAAGAGCGACTCGCGTAAAGAAACAAGAACTTTCGCTTAAAACAACGCAAACTGCCCTCATCATGCGGCTTGTAAATTTTTTGCCTTTATTTCCGCCTTCACCGGAACGACGAGAATTCTAGAGATCCCCTTGTGTTTTGGCTTTTTCCGCGCGGAACTTTTTTTATGTTGTGCTCAGTCGGTCAAGATAGCGAGCGCGATACAAAAGTCGCGGGTGGAGCGGGTCGTCGGTAAAGGCGCTGCGGTCATGCAGCACGTTGTTGCACAGCAATCCCATGCCCGGTTCGAGCTTCACGGTGTGGATGTGGGGGGTGCTGGACGCGAGCAGTTCTTCAAGCGCTGCGACGGCACAGAGCGTTGCTTCATCCTGTTTCCATTCTATGCTGCGGGTGCGCGCGGTATAGCGCATATGCAGCGTCTGTTGATCGACAAAAAACACCGGGCCTGCCTGTGCGGCGCGCGCGATGCCCTGTTCATCGGTGCGCGCAGGGATGGTCATCGCATCATTGCGGGATAATGCTCGGATAAAATCAGGATTGGCATCCCTCAGCATCAGGTAGGCGATCTCGTGGTCCATGATGCGGTTAATCCCGCCCTGGCCTGCAGCGCTTGCGCAATGCAGCACCATCGCGCGTATCCGCCGCTCAGGGGGGTTGTAATAGCCGTCGGTGTGCCACTTGATCGCGCGGTCGGTGTAGGGGATATAAGTCTGGCTAGGCTCGCTGCTGCACACGGTGATGCGCGTGATGCCGGCTTCGCCTGCGAGCCAGTTCGCATCCAGGCGCTTTAATCCGAACTGCAGTCCCAGGCTTTGCAGGCCGGTTTCATCTATCGGGGTGTGTGCGGCATAGATGGCCATGTTGCTCCGATTGCAGCGCGCAAGCAGTGCGCCGCGCTCGGCTGCCGTCAGCTTGCAGGGATCGTTTATTTCGACGACCAGATCCGAAGTATATGCATGGGTGAGTTTCTGCTCGCGCCAGGCAAGATAGGCATCCGCCTGCATAAGGTCGAACGGATCGGTCATGTGGCGGGTGTGAGCCTTTTTCTTGCCGGGCGGGTTTTTTCGGGTTTTTCGGCTATGAGACCCTTGAAGTTGCCCTCCAGCATGTCGATTGCATTGGGCGCCTCGATGCTGATGATCTGGTCGATGATCCAGCCGCTGTCCTTTTCATCCATGATCTGATTCATACAAAAAGCAAGATAACGCATGAAGGCATATTCGGGGCCGCTTTCGGTATAGTCGAACTCGGCATATTCGCCGGCACGCATATTCAGTGCGTCGATGAACTGCTGTTTGCATGCGCCAGGTTCGCCGCCCATCAGCCGGCTTTCGTTTTCGGCATAGGTTGCCCCCACATGGTTGGCAAGCGCGCTGGTGAACTCAACGCGAGCATCGGATGCGAACTGGCGATAGGCCAGGCGGTCTGCGACCAGTATCAGAAACACCAGAAATTCGCGAAGGAAGGCAAAGTATTGCGGTCCGATGGCAACCTCGAATTTCGCCTTGCGGGTGTTCTTCAATGCGTTGTCGGCTATTCTTGTGATATTGAACGCGACAGCCCCCGCGAGCTCACCTGGGGTGTGCTCGCGGCCAGCCTTGTACCAGTTGCTTTTGATGCGCATGTAAGATCAGCTCTTTTCCAGGTAGAAGGCATAGACGTCGGCTGCAATTTCCGATGTGTCCAGTATCTTCACATCGGTGGCGGCAGCCCAGTCGATGATGTCGGAATGGATGCCGGGGCAGTTGCTGATCAGTTTCAGCACTTCAGATTTGGCCATGCCGTTCAGCAGTTTTTTGGCTTCAACGATGGGGCCGGGGCAGACGACGTTGCGGATATCGAGCACGACGTTGGCCCTGACGGATTCGCCCGTACCTTTTCTTACGAAATAGGCCGTTCCGCCATCTGCCAGCGTTTCAGTCCTCAATACCTGGTTGCCAGTCTGTTCCGACCATGAAAAAAGATCGTCACTGGTGCCCGGGCAATCCGATTTCAGCAGCAGGATTTGCTCTTGCTGCAGATCGTTGATGATGCGCTTGACGCCGAGCAGCGGCGCAGGGCAGGAAAGACCGCGCATATCCAGAGTGACATTGGTTTGCAAATTTTGATGGCTCATGATGAGTATCCTGTTGGTATGCTGCGAATTGAAGGTTTGGTTCAATATCCGCCTTTGCCATAAGGTTGCGGCAGGCCTGCTACTTTGGCTGCCTGTTTGGCGGGTCCGGTGGGGAACAGGTCGTATAGCGCCTTGCTGTCCGCTTCCGGCCAGAATTCGTTGATGGCCTTCAGCATGTTGCGGAAGTTTGGCGTGGCGCCGTGTTCGCGGTATTGCTCGCGCATGAAATTGACGACTTCCCAGTGTTTGGGTGTCAGTTCTATGCCTTCTGCGGCGGCGATCACGTTGACCACTTCCTCGCTGTAGTCCGGTTCCAGCAGATAACCGTCCGCGTCCGTTTCAAGTTCGACCCCTGCTACATTGTATCCCATTGTTTTCTCCTTTAAGTAATGAATAATCTATGCGGTCATCATTCAAGATCGGTGATGACTTTATAGGGTATGAAAATGCCGCAGCCATATTGGCGGTCGGCGCCTAATCCTGCATATTGCAAACGCAGTGAATCATCCGGCTTGAGATCGTGGATCACAAGGCTGTAGCCATGTATCGTCCGGTCTGCTGCTACCAGACTGTTTTTCATGCCGCAAAGCAGCTTGCCTTGAATGCCTAGTTCAGAAAGCCTTGCCGTCACGTCCTGTAAAAAAGCCACCTCGTCCTTGTCGCTGGCAACAAGCTGCGCATGCAGCGTGGAGTAAGCCTGTATCTTGCGCAGTTTGCCGCTGCCAAGTTGCAATGTGCAGCCAGTGATTTCAAGGCGCTTCCCGGCAAGCTGGTTGAAATTGTCCGCCAGGGATTGCGTCAGCCTCAATACCAGTTTGCTGCGCTTGGCAAGCAGCATGCCGGCATCGCTTGCCGAGGTGCGCAGAGGCACGACGCCTGTCAGCGGATCTTTGGCAAGCAAAGGCGCATGATGCACCAGCGCATCCCATAGTGCAAACTGGTAAGTTGGAGGTATGATATCGCCACTCACATCGAAAACGGCGTCTGTCATCTCGACTATGTCCATCAGGCTGTCCCTTGGGCATCAGCCCATTCGTTCATGATTTTAGCCCACAGCCGCGCCGTCTGCGGGTCGATGTCAAAAATGGTGAAGCGTTTAGCCTCGCGTATGCGGATGCGCATCATGCTCATGCCACCTTCAACATGGTCTATTTGCTGCAATTCGATTTCCTGGTTGCCCAGCGGAACTTTGAATTTTGCTAATTCTTGAATTTGCGCCATAATGTGTTTTCGATAACTCTGGTGATATGTTGTTATAGAGTATATCCTTTAAGGGTAAGATTTTGAAATGCTACTGCGGGACGGGTGATGCAACCCGTTAGGGTTATAATTGATAGCCGCAATGGGTGATGGTCTGCCGTTATGAAGCCAAGTAACATGCCTGCAATATTTAGAAAATTGGCGCGCCAAGTAATGGCAGAGTCTAATACAATAATCGTTTGAAACGCGAGTTCCAATCTTTGAAACTGGATCATTGTGATCAATTGTCGGTCCAAGATACTTGGCACGCTAACTGAAAGGAAAATATCATGGCAAAGAAACTATATGACACTCCCAATCTCGATCAGCTCGAGTCCGGCCCATGGCCCAGTTTTGTGACGGGTCTTAAAGATCTGGCAAAGAACAATGATATGGCTGTCGACCTCCTGGGCCAACTCGAGACTTCCTATGAAACCAAGAAGGGTTACTGGAAGGGCGGTACGGTCGGTGTTTTCGGTTACGGCGGCGGTGTGATTCCACGCTTTACCGAGTTGAAGGATGAAAACGGCGAAGCGAAGTTCAAGGATGCGGCCGAATTTCACACGCTGCGCGTGATGCCACCACCCGGCATGCACTACGATACAGAGATTCTGCGCAAGTTCTGCGATATCTGGGAAAAGCATGGTTCAGGTCTGATCGCTTTCCACGGGCAGTCCGGCGACATCATGTTCCAGGGTGCGACCACGGAAAATGTTCAGCCTGCGTTTGATGAAATCAATGAGCTGGGTTTCGATCTGGGTGGCGCGGGTCCTGCGGTGCGCACGTCGATGTCCTGCGTTGGTGCGGCGCGTTGCGAGCAGTCCTGCTACGACGAGGCCAAGACGCAGCGTGCTGTGATCAACACCTTCCTCGATGATATTCACCGTCCTTCTCTCCCTTATAAATTCAAGTTCAAATTCTCCGGTTGCCCGAATGATTGCATGAATTCGGTTCAACGCGCAGACATGGCTGTGATCGGCACCTGGCGCGACAATATCCGCACCGATGAGGCGCTGGCAAAAAAGTGGTTCGCCAAGCACGGCATGGATGAGCTGGTGAACGACGTCGTGGCGCATTGCCCAACCAGGACTTTCCAAGTCAAGGAAATCGGCAAGATCAAGGCTGGCGAGCATATTTCCAGCGTAGCGGTGAGCGATACCCATGCGATCGAGATCAACAATCAGGATTGCGTGCGTTGCATGCACTGCATCAATGTGATGACGGGTGCGCTGGCGCCTGGCGTGGACAAGGGTGCGACCGTACTGGTGGGTGGCAAGAGCCATCTTAAGATCGGCGGCCTGATGGGTACCGTTGTCATTCCGTTCATGAAGCTGGATACCGATGAGGCGATTGAAAAGCTGGTAGATTTTGGCCAACGCACCATCGACTTCTTTGCCGAGAATGCACTGGAACATGAGCGTACCGGTGAGATGATAGAGCGCATCGGTCTGGCCAATTTCCTGGAGGCAATGGAGATCGATGCTGATCCCAACATGATCAATTCGCCGCGCATGAATCCTTATGTCCGCACTGACGGCTGGGATGAGGAAGTTGCCAAGATCAATGCAAAAAAACAAGCCGCCTGAGGAGATAGACAATGAATCAAGCCGTCGTAGCTGAAAAGCCAGCAGCAAAACGCAAGCCCAAAGAAACGGGCGTGCCGGATAACAAGCAGTATCTGCATCCGGTGATGGAAAAAAATTACGGAAACTGGAAGTACCATGACCGTCCCCGTCCTGGTGTACTGCATCACGTAGCGCACAGCGGAGATGAGATATGGACGATCCGAGCCGGTACACAGCGCCAGATGGACGTGCATACCATACGCAAGCTGTGCAAGATTGCCGATGATTATGCGGATAGCCGCGTGCGTTTCACGATCCGTTCCAACATCGAATTCATGGTGTCGGAAGAGAAGAAGGTGGCGCCCCTGATCGCTGAGCTCGAGAAAAACGGTTTCCCTGTCGGCGGTACCGGCAACTCGGTGACCATGATTGCGCATACTCAAGGCTGGTTGCACTGCGATATTCCCGGCACCGATGCGTCGGGTGTGGTCAAGGCGCTGATGGATGAGCTGTATGATGAATTCAGGCGCGAGGAAATGCCCAATCGCGTGCATCTGTCGACTTCATGCTGCGAGATCAATTGTGGCGGCCAGGCCGACCTTGCGATCATCGTGCAGCACACCAAGCCGCCCGTGATCAATCATGATCTGGTTGCCAATGTGTGCGAGCGTCCGACGGTCGTGGCGCGTTGCCCTGTTGCAGCGATACGTCCTGCGATGGTGAACGGCAAGCCTTCGCTGGAGATCGACGAGTCAAAATGCATGTGCTGCGGCGCATGCTATCCTCCCTGCCCGCCGATGCAGATCAACGATCCGGAATACTCCAAGCTCGCGATCTGGGTGGGTGGAAAGAACTCCAACGCGCGCGGCAAGCCGACATTCATGAAGATGGTTGCATCGGGTCTGCCGAACAATGCACCGCGCTGGCCTGAAGTTGCTGCGGTGGTAAAGAACATCCTCGGTGTGTACAAGGAAGACGCGCGACCCTGGGAGCGTTTGGCGGACTGGATCGATCGCATAGGCTGGCCGCGTTTCTTCGAGAAAACCGGTTTGCCATTCACCAAGTATCTGATCGACGATTGGCGCGGTTCTCGTGCAAACCTGAACGCTTCGACGCATATCCGTTTCTGATAAAGGTTGGGTTATGAAATTAGGAATAGTTGTCAATGAGGGTCCTTACCAGCACCAGGCAAGCGATTCAGCTTACCTGTTTGCGAAGGCAGCCATTGAGGCGGGTCATGAAGTATGGCGCGTATTCTTCTACCACGATGGCGTGAACAATGCGTCGAAGCTGACTGAACCGCCCCAGGACGACAGAAATATCGTCAATCGCTGGAGCAAGCTTGCGGAAGAGCACAAGGTTGATCTGGTGGTCTGCGTTGCAGCTGCGTTGCGGCGCGGCATCAGGGAGGAAAATCTGGCAACGGGTTTTCGTATTTCGGGTCTGGGTCAGCTGGTTGAGGCGGGTACCAAAAGCGACCGTCTGGTCACCTTTGGCGATTAAGGAGAAGCGGGATGAGTGATGTTAAGAAATTCATGTTCGTCAACCGCAAGGCGCCTTATGGCACGATCTATGCGTTGGAGTCTTTGGAGGTTGTGCTGATCACTGCGGCTTTCGATCAGGATGTGTCTCTGATGTTCACCGACGACGGCGTGTATCAGCTGAAGAAGGGGCAGCAGACGAAGGGGATAGAAACCAAGAACTTCTCGCCCACCTATCGCGCACTGGAAGGCTACGATGTTGAAAAGCTGTATGTCGATCAGGAATCGCTTCAAGAGCGCGGTTTGACTGAGGATGATCTGCTGGTGGATGTCACGGTGCTTTCTCGTGCCGAAGTAGGTGCGTTGATGGACGAACAAGACGTGATCTTGAGTTTCTAAGGAGAGAACCCAGATGTTGCACATTATTAATCGGTCACCTTTGTCCGACAGGGCGCTTGAAAATTGTCTGAACACGGCGAGCGGAGGCGATATTTTGCTGATTGAAGATGCGGTTTATGCTGCAACCGCCGGCAATGCGTTCGAGGCCAAGTTGCGCGCAGCGATGGGCAAATTTAAAATCAACGTCCTGCGTCCCGATCTTGAGGCGCGTGGATTGGCTGACCGTCTTGTCGAAGGCGCTGCATTTGTCGATTATGCTGGCTTCGTCGAATTGGTTGTTGCCAACAAAACCTGCCAATCCTGGCTATAAACTAAATCAACACAAAGGAGAATCACATGGCGAGCATCGAAGTAAATGGTAAGAGCTACGAGACAGACGAAGAGGGTTATCTGGTCGATCTGGCTGAATGGAATCCTGAAGTCGGAAATTACCTGGCTCAAACCGAAAACATCGAGATGTCTGATCAGCACTGGGAAGTGATCAACTTTCTGCGCGAATATTTCGAGGAATATCAGATTGCGCCAGCTGTGCGCGTGCTGACCAAGGCGATCGGCAAAAAGCTTGGACCTGAGAAGGGCACCAGCGAATATCTGTATGGATTGTTTCCCTATGGCCCAGGCAAGCAGGCATGCAAGATTGCCGGTCTTCCGAAGCCGACCGGTTGCATCTAAACCAATCCGCGTTTGAGCCTACGATGAACACATTGTTTGCGATATTTATTTACTTTTCGACACTGGTGTTCGTTGTCGGCTTGCTGCAACGCATTCGTAGTTATGCCGGCACTCCGGCACCGCTCAAGATACCTACCACGCCTGCGCCGGTAACAAGTGGTGGCGTCGTGCTGCGCATGACGCGCGAGGTGGTGTTCTTCGAGAGCCTGTTCAAGGCAAATCTGTGGACCTGGGCAGCAGGATGGCTGTTCCACGCCAGCATGCTGCTGGTCGTATTGCGCCATCTTCGCTATTTCACGGATCCGGTATGGGGCTGGGTGGTTTTCATACAACCCTTCGGTATCTACGCGGGCATCACCATGCTGGCAGGCCTTTTTGGGCTACTTGCCAGACGGTTTTTTGTCGAGCGTATACGCTACATATCGACGCCATCGGATTATCTGATGCTGGTGCTGCTGATCGGCATCGCGGCTTCAGGACTGCTGATGAAATTCGCAGGTCATCCTGACGTCATTCTGGTCAAAAACTTCTTTACTGGCCTGATGCATTTAAGCATACAGAGCTTGCCGGCGAATGCGGTTTTATATGTTCATCTGTCGCTGGTGTTCACGCTTTTGCTCATCTTTCCCATGAGCAAGCTTTTACATGCGCCTGGGCTGTTCTTCTCCCCCTCGCGCAATCAGACCGACAACCCGAGAGAAAAGCGTCATATCGCTTCCTGGGCTGTCAAACTGGAATCGGAGAAATAGAATGGCTGATATCGCAGCACCTGCCTATCGCACCATCCCCATTATCCCCGAACTGAAGCCAGGGGCGATGGAAGGCAAGGGGCCGTTTGTTGCTCCGGACAAGATCAATGAAGCGCTTGGATTTCCCGGTCATCTTGTGGATGACTGGCACGACAAGGCGATCGCTAAGATGGGTGATCTGCTGTCGCGTTACCGCTCGCTCAAGGTTTACATGGATGCATGCGTGCACTGCGGCGCATGTTCTGACAAGTGCCATTATTTCATCGGCACGCAGGATCCGAAGAACATGCCTGTCGCGCGTCAGGATCTGATGCGCAGCGTCTATCGCCGGTATTTCACTTTGCCTGGCAAACTGTTTCCCAAGCTGGTCGGTGCGCGCGATCTGACCCGCGAAGTTCTTGACGAGTGGTTCAATTATTTTCATCAGTGCTCGGAATGTCGCCGCTGTTCCGTTTTTTGTCCCTATGGCATCGATACCGCCGAGGTCACGATGGCCGCACGCGAGATCCTCGATTCCGTGGGTTACGGGCAGAAATATTCCAACGAGATCATCGGCAAGGTGCACAAGATAGGCAATAACCTGGGACTGCCAGGGCCTGCGCTGCAAGACACCCTTGAGGGCTTGGAAGAGGATGTCAAGGACGCGACCGGCGTTGATGTGCGCTTCCCGATAGATGTGAAGGGTGCTGAAGTGCTGCTGATCACACCCTCTGCAGACTTCTTTGCGGAGCCGCATATCGACAGCCTGATTGGTTACGCCAAGGTGTTTCATGCGACAGGCACCAGCTGGACATTGTCGTCGATGTCATCCGAGGCGGGCAATTTCGGCATGTTCATCGGAAATTACGAGCAGTTGCGCGCCATTGCGATGCGCATACGTCAGGCGGCGCTCGAACTGGGTGTGAAGCGCATCGTGGTCGGCGAATGCGGCCATGCATGGCGTGTTGCCTACAGCTTCTGGAATACCTTGACGGGTGTGGGTGATGGCGCAGATCCCAATGACCGCTTTGCGCAGATGCTGCAAAAGCAGCTGGATCATCGCTACAAGCAGCCTGCGCATATCTGCGAATTTACGTGGGACATGATACAGGACGAGCGCCTAGTCTTCGACAAGTCGCAGAACGACAAATATGTGATCACTTTTCACGACTCGTGCAACGTGGCGCGCGGCTCCAACATGGGCGGGTATCCTGGCGGACAGTTTGACATTCCGCGCAACATCATCCGTGCAGTTGCGAACAATTTTGTCGAGATGGATTCATCGACCATCTATGAAAGAACATTCTGCTGCGGCGGTGGCGGCGGCCTGTTGACCGACGATCTGATTGACGTGCGCGTCAAGGGCGCATTGCCGCGCATGGAGATGCTGCAGCAGGTGAAGGATGGTCATGGCGTGAACTTCATGGCCTGTATCTGTGCGATATGCAAGGCGCAGTTCACCAAGGTTTTGCCGATTTATGGATTTGACCGGAAGGTGATAGGCGGTGTGCATCAGCTGGTCAGTAATGCAATTCAACTGGGTGTTAAGTAACAATTTACCGGAGGTAGCTAGAAATGTCAGAAACGATGGAAACTCCCCAAAAGGTCACCTTTCGCCGTTACAAGGATGGCGACAGCAAAGTGCGCAGATGGACTGATAAGATTTTTCAAGCCAGCCATACGCACAAATGTCCTACCTACATACAGTCTACTCCTCCGTGCCAGGGAAGCTGCCCTGCCGGCGAAGATATCCGCGGTTATCTTGCGATTGTCCGTCAAACCGAGAAGCCGCCTGTCGGCAAGGATGGTAAGCCTGTCATGCCGTGGCAGGAATATGCCTGGCGTCGTCTGACGGAAGCCAATCCTTTCCCATCCGTGATGGGTCGCGTATGCCCTGCGCCCTGCGAGACGGGCTGCAACCGCAATGCGCTGGAAGATCACGTCGGCATCAATTCTGTCGAGCATTTTTTGGGCGAATATGCGATTGCCAACAATCTTTCATATAACAAGACGGCAGAACCTACCGGCAAAAAAGTCGCCGTAATCGGCGGCGGTCCGGCCAGCCTGTCCTGCGCTTATCAGCTGACCTTGAAAGGCCATGAAGTCACGGTATTCGATGATCATGAGTTTCTGGGCGGCATGATGCGCTACGGCATCCCGGGGTTCCGTACGCCTCGCGACGTGCTCGATGCGGAAATCAAGCGCATCACCGATCTTGGGGTCAAATCCAGAATGAATTGCCGCGTGGGCACCGATGTCACCATGGATGAGCTACGCCGCGAATTCGACGCGGTATTCCTCGGCATGGGAGCGCAGGCTGGTCGCGCGCTGCCTCTGGCTGACAGCGCTGCGCCCAACGTCGTGACTGCGACGGCATTCCTCAAGGCGTTCAACGACGGCCGTTTGCAGCATGTCGGCAAGCGCGTGGTCGTGGTCGGCGGCGGCGATACGTCGATCGACGTTGCAACCGTTGCGCGTCGTCTGGGTCACCTTGAGTCATCCAAGCCCACTGATTACGAACAGGCGATTGCCGGGCAGATGGCGCATGATGTGGCTGAGATTTCAGTCAAGCAGGGTGCCGATGTGATACTGACTTCGATCTTCAACATCGACAAGATGGCTGCGAACAAGCATGAAATCGAGCAGGCACTGGCTGAAGGCATCGACATCCGCGGCAGTTTGGTCCCGGTTGGCATCGTGCGCGGTGCGGACGGACGTGCGACGGCATTGCGCGTAGCCAGGTGTGAAGCCAAGATGGCGGGCGGCAAGCTGGATATCAAGAATATCGAAGGCAGCGAGCATGACATTCCGGCCGACCTGATCGTTTCCGCAATCGGTCAGGCAGTGGACTTTGCCGGGCTTGAAGAATTCAACAACGGCAAAGGGCTGGTTTCGACCGACAAAAATTACCTGGTTGCCGGTTACAACAATGTGTTTGCCGGGGGCGACATCATCAAGCCGCATCTTCTGACGACCGCGATCGGCCACGGTTCGATTGCCGCTGACGGCATAGACAACTATCTGAAAGGGCATGATCTGGAGAAGCGTCCCAAGATCGATGCACATCAGTTCGACCTGATGCGCAAGATGATGGAGAAAGGCCTTGATGTCAAGGAGACGCACGAGCCATTGCGCGGCACCTGCGATTCTAATGTGGCTGTCCACAACTTTGACAACCGCTCGGACCGCTACATCATCCCGCACGATCAGCTGTTCCTGGGCCACTTTAGCATCGTTGCACGCAACAAGCGCAATGTGACCACGCTGGATGCGCAATCCGCACTGGGCAATTTTGAAGACCGTCTGGGCGTGCTGTCGCAGGATCTGGCGGTGGCAGAAGCCAAGCGCTGCATGAGCTGCGGCATGTGTTTCGAATGCGACAACTGCGTTGTGTATTGCCCGCAGACAGCCGTGTTCCGCGTGCCCAAGGCAAAATCCACGCTGGGTCGTTATGTTGATACAGACTACAATAAGTGCATAGGCTGCCATATATGCGCGGATGTGTGTCCGACAGGATACATACAAATGGGTCTGGGCGAGTAACGCGAGATGAGTGTGCCCGGTCTACGTCTGTTGCTGCTGGTATTGATCAGTCTTTGCATTCCGAATGTATGGGCTGATCAGTCCTTGCCCTATAAAATTGACATAGGCCGTGGCGGGCACTGCGTGAGAGATCCCGTGTGGATGCGCAAGAATCACATGCATCTTCTGATCCATCAGCGCGATTTGACGGTGCGTGAAGGAAAGCCCAACAAAGAAATCGACCTCAGGAATTGCGTGGAATGTCATGCCAGCACCAAGGATGACAGCGTGATTGCAAGAAGCGACAGTTTCTGTGTTGCGTGCCATCGCTATGAGGCAGTCAAGATAGATTGTTTTGAATGCCATTCCGGTATACGCAAGAGTGCGTGGTTGCAGAGGAATGCGAAATGAATGACATCCAGGACCAGCGTAGAAATTTCCTGAAAACTTCGGTAGGTGTTGCGGCCGTTGCGATTGCACCGGGACTGTTATTGTTCAAAGTTGCTCACGGTAAGTCGGATGACGACAGCAAGGTGAGATGGGGCATGCTGATCGACACTGCAAATTGCGCTGAAGGGTGCAAGGACTGTGTGACCGCTTGCAACAAGGAAAACGGCTTGTCAGGCGGACTGGCCCCTACGGATTCCCAGTGGATCAGAAAAATCGAGATCAAGGATGTCAGCACCGGACATCAGTTCGCGTTGCCGATGATGTGTCAGCATTGTGCGGAGCCTCCCTGTGTGGATGTATGTCCTACAGGCGCTTCCTTCAAGCGGTATGACGGTATCGTGCTGGTGGACAAGCACCGCTGCATAGGTTGCCGTTATTGCATGATGGCCTGCCCATACAAGGCGCGCTCCTTCGTGCATGCACCGCTGCATGATCAGAACCCGGATGTGCCGAGGGGCAAGGGTACGGTTGAGAGCTGCACGATGTGTGTTCATCGTGTGGATGAAGGCAAGCAGCCCGCCTGCGCAGAAGCATGTCCGAACAAATCCATACTGTTTGGCAATCTGCATGACCCGAATAGTGAAATCGCCAAAAAGATACGCTCCGTTTCCTCGGCTCAAGTTCGCGCCGATTTGAATTTGAATACCGGCATTCGCTATCAAGGAATCTGATTATGTCGACATCCTTTGCTTTGCAGCAACAAAAAAACCGTTTGTATTATGTCCTCCTGGCAGGAGCCGGACTGGTCGTCATGCTTGCCCTGTATGCGGTAGGTTTGATGGAGGAAAAAGGACACATCATCACGGGCATGAACAATCAGGTTGTATGGGGGTTGCCCCATGTGTTTGCGATTTTTTTGATCGTGGCAGCATCCGGCGTGCTGAATGTCGCTTCCATTGGCTCGGTATTCGGCAAAGCCATCTACAAGGCGCGCGCCCCGCTGGCTGGTCTTTTGTCGATTGCGATGCTTTCAGGGGGGCTCGCCGTTCTGATGCTGGATCTTGGGCGTCCTGAACGTTTCATGC
>JAJXWG010000023.1 GCA_021781695.1 Pseudomonadota bacterium | reverse complement strand
TTTTCATTTTTTGCTTCCAGTGTTTTATGGAGGGTCAAGCCTTGCAAGTCTAGCGAGACTCACAGGTACCGTCAAAATTTGTCGCGCCATTCACGCAAAGCAGCAAAGGCGGCATCCTCGCTGTCGACCTGGTATCCCTTCTGCTTCAGGCTGTGAAGGATCGCAGGCTTGGTGCAACGCAAAAAAGGATTGGTGGCCAATTCTTCTGCGATGGTGAAGGGGACGGTGGGCAGGTTATCAGCGCGCAGCCCTGCTGTCGTCTCGATGCGCTTAGCCACATCAGAATTGTCAGGCTCGCAGACTTTGGCAAAACGCAGATTGGATGCGGTGTATTCGTGGGCGCAGTAGACAAGCGTTGTGCCCGGGAGGTTTGCAAAACGCTGCAGCGAGTGATGCAGTTGCGCGACCGCCCCCTCAAAGTTTCTGCCGCATCCGGCGCCAAACAGCACATCGCCGCAGAACAGAATTCCCGGCTCTGGCGCATGAAATGCGATGTGGTCGTCAAGGTGCCCCGGTACTTCCATGATGTCAAATGTCAATTTGAATTCAGTCAGCCTGAGTTTTTCACCTTCCTTCAGGTCGTGGCTGATGTAGGGATTCTTTTCATGCTGACGCCCATACACCGGCACGTTGTATACTGCGCGCAGTTTTTCGATGCCGCCGACGTGATCATGGTGACGATGCGTGCAGAGTATGCCTGACAGCGAGATGCCCTGCACGGCAAGCCAGGCAAGCACAGGTGCGGCATCTCCCGGGTCCACAACGACAGTATGTCTGTCGTTGTGTATGGCCCAGATGTAATTGTCTTCAAAGGCTGGGATGGCGGTGATGTCGTACATGTTTTTTAATGAACGGAAGTTATGTGAGCCCTGATTGTAAATCAACAGCAGAAAGTTTGAGCGAGTGGTTTTCTTCCGATCAGGGCTGCTATGTCCTTGAGCGTGAACTGATCTGGTTTGACAAGACGGTGAACGATATTTTCGGCTATAACGCGCTGCAGCTGGGTCTACCTGAACATGATTTTTTGCGCAACAGCCGGATTCCATTGCGTTTTACCGGCGCGGATCAGACTGGTTCCGCGGTTCGCCTTTGCGGTGATGAACTGCCGATTGCGAGTGCCAGCCTGGATTTGCTATTGCTGCCGCATGTGCTTGAGTTCGGCCAGCACCCTCATGCCATATTGCGTGAAGCGGAACGCGTGCTGATGCCCGAAGGCAGCCTGTTGATCAGCGGCTTCAACCCGCACAGCCTCTGGGGGCTGCATCGCGCGCTGGGCAGAAGAAACGGTTATCCTTGGTGCGGTCATTTCATCGCGTTGTCGCGCATCAAGGACTGGCTTGCCCTGCTGGGTTTCGAGATGGCGGGAGGACGCTTTGCCGCTTATGCTCCGCCCTTTCACCAGAAAAAATGGCTCGAACGCAGCGATTTCATGGAGGCGGCAGGTGATCGCTGGTGGGCAGTGAGCGGCGGGGTATATTTTGTGCATGCGATCAAACGCGTGCCGGGTATGCGGCTGATCAAGCCAAGATGGAACAAGAATCTGGTGAGAAAACTGTTGCCGGTTGCTCCCAAACTGAATAATACGCGGCCTCATTCAGGTTGCCAGAACTTTGAATTTTCCGATGATGTAAACGTGCGAGCGAAATGAAAGAAGAAATTGTAGAGATATATACCGACGGGGCTTGCAAGGGAAATCCCGGGGTTGGCGGCTGGGGCGCCTTGCTGCGGACGCGGGGACGAGAGCGCGAACTGTTTGGCGGTGAAGCGCATACCACCAACAACAGAATGGAGCTGATGGGCGCGATTGCAGCGCTTGAGGCGTTGACTCGGCACTGTCATGTCAGGCTGCACACAGATTCCAAATATGTGCATCAGGGCATCACAACCTGGCTGCCTGGTTGGAAGAAGGCCGGCTGGAAAACAGCCAGCAAGAAGCCGGTCAAAAACGAGGACTTGTGGCGCAGACTGGATGCCCTGACTTTAAAGCACCAAATCGAATGGATATGGGTTAAGGGTCATTCCGGACATGCCGGAAATGAGCAGGCCGATGTGCTGGCCAATAAAGGGGTTGCCCTGATGTCCGAACAACCAGGCCAGGAGCTGCGTAATGCGTAAGATCGTGCTGGATACCGAAACAACGGGACTCGACCCTAAAAAGGGCCACCGTATCATCGAAATTGCTGCAATCGAGCTGGAAGGCCGAAAAGTGTCCAAAAAGCACTTCCATCATTATCTGGATCCGGAACGCGAAGTGGATGAGGAAGCTGCGCGCGTGCATGGCTTTACCTGGGACATGTTGCGTGGCAATGTCAAGTTTGCCGACATTGCGGCAGGCTTTTTGGAATTTGTCGATGGAGCGGAACTCCTGGCGCACAATGCGCCGTTTGATATCAGCTTCATCAACAACGAACTGCAACTCATGGGGTTGCCTCCGCTGCAGAACCCGGTGGTGGATACGCTAAAATTAGCGCGGGAAATGCACCCGGGAAAAAAGAACGGGTTGGATGCGCTGTGCAGCCGCTATGAAATAGACAACACCCACCGTACCCTGCACGGCGCCTTGCTTGATACCGAGCTTCTGGCCGAGGTGTATTTTGCGATGACGCGCGGGCAGGAGAGCCTCCTGGACGAGGAGACACCGGCAGTTCGTCAATCTGCAGTCTTGAGCATGGATGCTGCTCGCCCCAAGCTTCGCGTGTTGCCGCCGGATGCGGATGAACTGGCAGCGCATGCAAGACAAATTGCTGAAATCGACAAGGCCAGCCGAGGCGGCTGTTTATGGAAACAACTGGAGAGCGCTGCATGAACAAAGTCTTGATGCGAAAATTGAGGCTGGTTGTCGGGGTGGCATTGCTGCTGTATGTGGGCGAATGCACTTACATGTGGGCAACACAGAAATCCCATATATTCGAGCCCACCCGTATCATGCAGACGACCCCGGATCGTCTGGGTGTGAAATACGATGAGGTGACCATACCGGTGGGGCAGGGTGAAAACAGGGGGGAGCTTGATGCCTGGTGGATACCCGCTGACGCAAACGCACCCACTTTGTTATATCTGCATGGCAATGACAGGAATATCAGCAACAATCTGGAGCACGTGATGCGCCTGCACAGCCTGGGCTATAACGTGCTGTTGCCCGATTACCGGGGTTATGGCAAGAGCAGCGGCGGAAAACCCAGCGAGAGAAAGGTGTATGAAGACGCGGAGGCTGCCTGGCAGTATCTGATCAAATGGCGGGGCATGGTGCCTGGAAAAATCTTCATCTACGGGCACTCTCTGGGTGGGGCGATTGCGATCGACCTTGCCGTTCACCATCCCGAGGCTGCAGGCTTGATTACCGAAAGCACATTTACCTCGATGAAGGCGGAGGGTGAACTTAACTACGGTTATCTGCCTGTAGGCTTGCTGCTCAACCAGCGCTTCGAGTCGCTGAAGAAAATCTCTGCACTGAAGGTACCGTTGCTCATCATTCATGGCACCTGGGATAAACGTGTGCCTGTTGCAATGGGAAAACAGCTTTATGCCGCAGCACCTGAACCCAAAAAACTGCTGTTGATCGAGGGTGGTGAACACAGCAACAGCAGTGATGTCGGCTGGATTGAATATCGCGATGCGCTGACAGCCTTTGTCAGGAAGAACACAAAACTGTAAAATTATATTATAATTAACACGATGTAGAATATTTTTAACGTTAGTTATAAGTTTTTCCTGCTCCTTTATTCTTTGCAGTCCGGTGCATACTTGGTATAAACATGAAATCAGATGTCGTCATCATCGGCTCAGGTGCCGCAGGCCTGATGTGTGCGTTGCAGGCAGGTCTTCGCGGGCGCTCGGTGGCATTGCTCGATCACGCCAAAAAATTGGCGGAAAAAATTCGCATTTCGGGTGGCGGCTACTGCAACTTCACCAACATCAACACAAGACCTGAAAATTTCATCTCTGAAAATCCGCATTTCTGCCGTTCGGCGCTGGCGCGTTTCACACCTAACGATTTTATTGCGCTCTTGAATAAGCACAATATTGGCTTTCATGAAAAGACGCTTGGGCAATTGTTCTGCGATGAGGGATCGAATGCAATCATCTCTATGCTCCGCCATGAATGCGATGCGGCCGGTGTACAGCGTTTCATGAACTGCGAAGTTGAAGAAATCGCGGATACAGGCAAAAAATCCAGATTTCTTTTAACCACCTCGCGCGGTGAATTCGAGGCGACATCGCTTGTGATCGCCACCGGCGGTCTGTCCATTCCCAAGACTGGTGCGACACCTTACGGTTATCACGTTGCAGAGCAGTTTGGCATCCCGATCACCAGGCTCAAACCGGGTCTTGTTCCGCTGACTTTTCCGCCCGAGGAATGGAAACCCTATGCCGACCTGACCGGGATATCCTTTCCCGCGATCGTTACAGCAGGTAAGCAGTCGTTCCGTGAAAATCTGCTGGTCACGCATCGCGGTTTGAGCGGCCCAGCTATTTTGCAGGCTTCGTCCTATTGGCAACCGGGCAGCTTTCTGCATATCAACCTGTTGCCCGATTGCGATATTCTGGCGTTGCTTGATGAGCACAAAACCAGCAAGAAGCTGCTCTCCAATTACTTGACGCAATGGTTTCCAAAAAGCTTTTCAGAGGTGTGGTGCATGCAGAGCAAGCACTTTGAAAACAAGCCATTGAATCAATATAATGACAAACAACGCAAAGCAATCGCAGGCCAGCTGCATGACTGGCAGGTAGTACCTTCCGGCACCATGGGTTACTCGAAAGCCGAGGTAACCTGCGGCGGCATAGACACGCACGCGCTTTCCTCCAAGACCATGGAATGCAAGGATGCGCCTGGGCTCTATTTCATCGGAGAAGTGGTGGACGTCACAGGCCAGCTTGGGGGCTACAACTTTCAGTGGGCCTGGGCGTCGGGCTTTGCGGCAGGCCAGGCCGTATAGTTACAGGTTCAAGGCGAGCCTGACGCGTTGGGTAAGCTGATCTGCCAGGCAGTCTATTTCCACATTTTCCGGCATCGAGCGCAGCCATGTCAGTTGACGTTTGGCAAGCTGACGGGTGGCAGCGATGCCCTGATCGAAAAGTTGCGCCTGACTGATTTCGCCTTCCATATATTGCCACGCTTGCCGATATCCGACGCAGCGCATCGAGGGCATATCGGGGTGCAGCGCATATTTTTCCCGCAACTTGCGCAATTCATCGATCAACCCCTGTTCCAGCATCTGTTTGAAGCGCGTGGCGATGCGCTGATGCAATGCGCTGCGATCGGACGGAATGAGCGCAACAGACTGTATGCGGTAAGGAAAATCCATTTTATTTTCAGTTTTTAGCAACGCCGACATGGGCTTTCCAGTGATGCGATAAATTTCCATCGCCCTGCCTATGCGCTGGGTATCGTTGGGTGAGAGGCGCAGCGCAGTTTCTTCGTCTATTTTCTTAAGCAGAGTATGCAGGTAAGGGGCGCCATGTTTTTCAATCAGCGCATCGAGTTCGGCGCGTATCGCAGGATCCGCGACAGGCAGATCGTTGAGCCCCTCTTTTAATGCCTTGAAATACAGCATCGTGCCGCCCACCAGCAAGGGTATCTTGCCGCGCGCGGTGATGTCGTCCATCCAATGCAGTGCGTCTTTCCGAAACGCGGCGGCTGAATAGGCTTCTGTCGGGTTGATGATGTCGACCAGATGGTGCGGCGCTTTTGCCAGTGTCGCAGCATCCGGCTTGGCAGTGCCTATGTTCATGTCGCGATAGACCAGCGCTGAATCCACGCTGATGATTTCTACCGGAAGTTTCCGCACAAGATCCACTGCCACGCCGGTTTTTCCGCTTGCTGTCGGACCCATCAGGAAAATTGCGTTTGGCAAATCGCTCATGTTAAATCCTTGTCGCGGGTTTCGCGCAATAGCACTGCAGCGGTTACGCTGATTGCGGCAGCAACGGAAATATAGCCCCCCACCCATGCAAGGCCGCCATACTGTACCAGCCGCTGCGCGAGATAAGGCGCCAATGATGCGCCCAGGATCCCGCCAAGATTGTAGGCAGCGCCTGCTCCGGTATAGCGCACCGCAGTGGGAAAGAGTTCCGGCAGCAGCGCGCCCATCGGCGCGAAGGTCGCTCCCATCAGAAACAGTTCGAGTGACAGAAACAGCGTGATCAGAGCCGGCGAGCCGCTACCCAGCAACGGTTCCATCAGAAAGCCGGAAAACAGCGCGGCGATGCCCGCTGCCAGCAGCACCGGACGACGCCCGTAACGATCGCCCGCCCAAGCCGCCAGGGGAGTCGCTGCCGCCATGAAGATGATCGCTATGCACAGCATGCCCAGGAATTGCGGGCGCGGGATATGCAGCATGGCCACGCCGTAGCTCAATGAGAACACCGTTGCGATATAGAACAACGCGTAACACACCACCATGGTCAATGCGCCGAGGATCAACGGTTTGGCGTGATGGGCGAACAACTCGGATAGCGGCAGCCTGACCTGTTGGTGAGACTGTATTGCTTTTGCGAACACCGGCGTCTCCGCGAGCTTCAGTCGCACGTAAAGTCCGATGACGACCAGCACCGCGCTTGCGAGGAAGGGAATGCGCCAGCCCCAGGCGCGAAACTCCGCATCGCTGAGCAAGTTGGAAAGCAGCAAAAAGCTGCCCACCGCAAACAGGAAACCGACCGGAGGGCCCAGTTGCGGGAACATGCCATACCAGCCGCGTCTGCCCGCAGGCGCATATTCTGCAGCCAGCAGGGCCGCGCCGCCCCATTCGCCACCGAGGCCGATGCCTTGGGCAAAGCGCAACAGACACAGCAGCGCAGGTGCGGCCCAGCCTGCCATCTCGTATCCGGGCAGCACGCCGATCAGCGTGGTGGATGTACCCATCACCAGGAGCGATGCCACCAGCGTCGTTTTTCTTCCCGCCCGGTCGCCGAAATGGCCGAACAGCAAGGCGCCAAAAGGCCGTGCGAGAAAGGCGATACCGAAAGTGAGAAATGCGTTCAGCGACTGCGCTGCCGGATTGCTTTCAGGGAAAAATACCGGCCCGATCACCATCGCCACCGCCAAGCCATAGATATAGAAGTCGTAAAACTCGATGGCGGTGCCAATGAACGAGGCGAAGGCGATGCGGAATATCGAAGGCTGCGCCTTCAAGTTTTCAGTAGTTAGACGTGAGTCGCTAGTCGGCATTGTTGCTGTGCGCGTTTCTAACTTACGACTAGCGTCTAGCGACTGCATTTCATTTCCCGCGCATGAACATCGCGTCCAGTTCCTTGATGGATACCTGGAACCAGGTCGGGCGTCCGTGGTTGCATTGACCCGAGCGCTCGGTGCTTTCCATTTCGCGCAGCAGCGAATTCATCTCGGGCACGCTTAAAATCCTGTTGGCGCGCACCGCGCCATGGCAGGCCAGCGTTGCCAGCAGTTCGTCGCGGCGTTCGGTGAGCACGCGGCTTGCGCCATATTCGCGCAATTCATGCAACACCTCGCGCGCAGCAACTTCGGCATCTGCCTGTTTGAGCAGCACCGGCATCGCGCGTATCGCAAGCGTGGTAGGGGAGAGCGGGGCGATGTCGAACCCCAGTCTCTGCAGCGTTTCCTGTTCTGCTTCCACGGTGGCGATGTCCAGCGCTTCAGCGGCGAAGGTAACCGGGATCAGCAGGGGCTGAGTGGAAATTCGCTCAGCATCCAGCGAGGTTTTCAGTTTCTCGTAGACGATGCGCTCGTGTGCGGCGTGCATGTCCACGATGACCAGACCCTGCGCATTTTGAGCCAGGATATAAACACCAGAAAGCTGCGCCAGCGCATAGCCAAGCGGATGCGCTTCCGGATAATGGTCAGTAGCCAGTGACGAGGTATCAGTTCTAAGTGCTGAGTGCTGAGTGCCGAGCACTGAGTCATGATTTCTGTATTCTGATTCCTGGCTTCTGACTTCTGAATCCCCAATCCTCGATCCTGATCCCTCTGTCTGCATTTCCCATACCCGATAGGATGCATTCAACTGGGATGCACCAAGCGGCAATTGAGTCGGTCTGATGTATGGGGCCGCAAGCTCAGCCGATTTGGCAATCTTGTCAGGCGCTGCCAGCACTTCCTGCAATGCATGGAAGATGAACTGGTGTACGGCCTGGCTTTCGCGAAAGCGCACCTCGCTCTTCGCAGGATGCACGTTCACATCCACCTGTTCCTGGGGAAGTTCCAAAAAAAGCACAAAGGCGGGGTGGCGCTGGTGGTGCAGTATGTCCTGATAGGCCTGGCGCAGTGCATGGCTTGCCACCTTGTCGCGCACGAAGCGGCCGTTGACGAAAAAATATTGAGCATCGCGATTGCTGCGCGAATAGGCGGGGAGGGCGGCTATGCCGTGCAGCCTGAGATTGGCAGCGGTGCGGGATACGCCGACCGCTGCTTTGCAGAACTCATCGCCCAGCAGGGCTGCAACGCGTTTTAGCGCAGCATCCTGAGTCCAGGATGCTGAGTCCTGAATGCTGAACCCTGTAGTGAGTTGCCAGACGGTGCGGCCATTGTGCTGCAGCGAAAAAGAAACATCGGGTCGCGAGAGCGCGATGCGCTTGAATATTTCTTCGCAATGGGCGAATTCTGTGGATTCGGATTTCAGGAATTTTCGTCTTGCCGGCGTATTGAAATAAAGCTCCCTGATTTTGACGCTGGTGCCGGGCGGGTGGCTGCAGGGAGCTGGTTCGCTGATGGAACCATCCTGTGCGTCGACCAGCCAGCCATGCTCATCTGCGCTTAAGCGACTGGAAAGCGTTAGCTGCGCCACCGCCGCCATGCTGGCCAGTGCTTCGCCGCGAAACCCCATGCTGGACACACTCTGCAGATCATCAAGCGTTGCGATTTTGCTGGTTGCATGGCGCATCAGTGCCAGCGGAAGCTCGTCCTTTGCGATGCCGCGCCCGTTGTCCCGCACTTGCAGCAGCCTGATGCCGCCATTCTCCAACTGGACCTCGATGTCGCTGGCACCTGCATCCAGGCTGTTCTCGAGCAGTTCCTTCAGCGCGGCGGCGGGGCGGTCGATCACTTCGCCTGCGGCGATCTGGTTGATCAGAAGTTCGGATAAAAGCCGGATAGATGAAGGCATGTAAGAAAAAATGAACGGTGTATGTGCGATTATAGCGGAGCTCGCGTTTTGTCATGCATATTCGGCTTGACTTGTCTGCCTGTTAAGCGTCAGACTAGGCCTGTAGTTGAGTATATTGATCGTGTATATCCTAAAACTTTGTTCAAGGAGTAATACCATGAAACTGCTCGCTCGTTTTCAATTCTTTATCGCTGCGCTGTCTGTGCTTGCAAGTTCTGCTTACGCAGTCGATGGCAACATCACCATCACTTCTCCCGCAAACGGTGCGATTTTGCAAAGCAATGCCCTGAACAAGCTGGACTTCAATGTCAAATTGAGTCCGACAGGCAATCATCTGCATATTTACATCGACGACCAGAACCCCATCATCGATCGAGACATTGGTCACTGCCCGTGCAGCATAGATCTGCCGAAACTGGCTCCCGGAAAACATGTCATCGCAGTCAAGGAGGCAACCGCCAGTCATGCGCTGACGGGAGTTGAAGGAACGGTCACGGTAGTCAGTCAATAAAATGTGATGCAGAACCTGACTTATGCGCTGATTCAAATCATCCATAATTTGGGCGCTGCCACGATCGTGGGTCTTTCCGCCACTGCGCTCTGGCAGCCGCAGCGCCGGCTGGCTGGCTGGGTGGCGGCAATCTGGGCGCTGCAAGGGATGAGCGGGTTGATGTTCGGCATCACCACGTATTTCTATGAAAAGCATCTGCCCGACATACACGGCATTGCCGTGGATGCTTTGATAATTAAAATCACCTGCGTCATTTTGGGTTTTATCCTGTCGCTCCTTCTTTATGCAAAGAAGGGATGGGACGCGCGGCTCTGGCGCATTCTGTTCGCTCTGGGCGTTGTTGCGCTGGCCGCTGCCGCTTTTTTGCGCTGGTTCTCCTAGTATTTTTGCGCACTTTGCCATGTGTCATAGCGTGGTTATTGTCCGGCAGGCGGCGAGTGAGGTTATAATCGCCGCCGCAAAAATTATCTAACAGACGAATAAAAAATCCACACATTTAGGAGAAATCATGCGGATAGGCATTCCTGCAGAAACGCGAGCAGGCGAGACCCGTGTTGCGGCGACACCGGAAACGGTCAAGAAAATGATCGCAACAGGTCACGAAGTGCTGGTGCAAACCGGTGCAGGCGCGCCTGCGCATTATCTGGATGCAGAATTTGAATCGGCGGGTGCCAAGCTTGCCGATGCGGCAACACTTTACAAGGATGCGCAAATCCTGCTCAAGGTGAAAGCGCCTACTCCGGATGAAGTCGGGCAAATGAGAGCTGGCACTGTGCTGGTCGGCCTGCTCAATCCTTATCAGGCAGAACAGGTGGCTGCATATGTGAAGCAGGGCATCACCGCATTTGCAATGGAGAAGCTGCCGCGCACGTCTCGCGCGCAGGCGATGGACGTGCTGTCCTCCCAGGCAAACATCGCAGGCTACAAGGCGGTGATTCTGGGCGCGAATCTTTACCAGCGCTTCATGCCGATGCTGATGACCGCAGCCGGCACCGTGAAGGCAGCTCGCGTGCTGATACTGGGCGTGGGTGTTGCAGGGCTGCAGGCAATCGCTACCGCGAAGCGTCTGGGAGCAGTGGTTGAGGCCTCCGATGTGCGTCCTGCCGCAAAAGAACAGGTCGAATCGCTGGGCGCAAAATTCATCGATGTTCCTTTCGAGACGGACGAAGAGCGCGAGATCGCAAAGGGCGTCGGCGGGTATGCAAGGCCCATGCCTGCTAGCTGGATGCAGCGTCAGGCGGCATTGGTTGCAGAGCGTGCAAAGCAGGCCGACATCGTCATCACGACTGCCCTGATACCGGGCCGTGCAGCACCCGTGCTGCTGCATGAAGACACCGTCAAGTCGATGAAGCCGGGTTCTGTCGTGGTTGACATGGCTGTCGAGGCGGGCGGCAACTGCCCATTGTCGGAAGCTGGCAAAACGGTGGTTAAGCATGGCGTGACCATCGTGGGCGAGACCAATCTTCCGGCCCTGGTTGCAACCGATGCCAGTGCCTTATATGCGCGCAACCTGCTCAACTTCATCAACCTGTTGTGCGACAAGACAGGTGCGATGAATATCAACATGGAAGACGACATCATCGCCGCCACCTTGCTGTGCCGGGATGGCGCTGTGCCGGCTGCGGACACAATACCCGCAAGGGGCATGTCCGGTGTGTCCCCGCTGCCTAGCAGCGACCCTTCCGCCACAAAATAGGAGCAAAAATCATGACTGGTGCAGTAGATCCCTTTGTAATGAACCTGACCGTATTCGTACTGGCGATATTCATAGGCTATCACGTGGTCTGGAATGTCACACCCGCACTGCACACCCCGTTGATGGCAGTGACCAATGCGGTGTCCGGCATCATCATCGTAGGCGCGATGCTGGCGGCGAAACCCCAGGAGATGGATGTCGGCACGATACTGGGCCTGATCGCCGTAGCACTGGCCGCGATCAACGTGTTCGGCGGTTTCCTGGTGACCCAGCGCATGCTGGCGATGTTCAAGAAGAAGGGTAAGTAAATGTCAGCCAATTCTGTTTATCTGGCCTATCTGGTCGCTGCTGTGCTGTTCATCCTGACGCTCAAGGGTTTGAGCTCTCCGGTTTCTTCGCGGCGCGGCAACATGTTCGGCATGACAGGCATGGCGATTGCCGTGCTGACCACACTGAGCCTGACGCATAACGTAGGCCTGATATTGCTTGCCATCGCTGTGGGCGGGACGATAGGCGCGATAGTCGCGCGCCGCATCGAGATGACCGCGATGCCCGAACTGGTCGCGGCGATGCATTCCCTGGTCGGATTGGCTGCCGTACTGGTCGCGATGGCCGCATTCAACAATCCTGTCGCCTATGGCATTGCGCTGGCGGGGGAGAGCCTGCACAGCAGCAACCGCATCGAACTCTTTATCGGCACTTTCGTAGGCGCGATCACCTTCACCGGTTCCATCATCGCATTTGGCAAACTGTCCGGAAAACTGTCCGGAAAACCGCTGCGCTTTGCCGGCCAGCACTGGCTGAATCTGCTCTTGGGCATTGCGATGCTGGGATTCGGCATCGCTTTCTTCCTGAGCCCCTCGTGGACGCCATTTCTGATCATGACCGCGATTGCGCTGGCGCTTGGCGTATTGCTGATCATGCCGATAGGGGGAGCTGACATGCCGGTGGTGGTCTCCATGCTGAATTCCTATTCCGGCTGGGCTGCGGCAGGCATCGGCTTCACGCTGAACAACAACATGCTGATCATCGCGGGATCCCTGGTGGGCAGTTCGGGTGCGATCCTTTCCTACATCATGTGCAAAGCGATGAACCGGGCATTTTTCAACGTGATCCTGGGCGGCTTTGGCGGCGAGGCTTCGGCTGAAGCAGCAGGTGACGGCGTGCAGAAGACATATCGCAGCGGCAGCGCGGACGATGCAGCCTTCCTGATGGGCAATGCCGATTCGGTGATCATCGTGCCGGGCTATGGGCTTGCGGTGGCCCGTGCGCAGCATGCGATCAACGAGATGTCCAAAGTTCTCACCGAGAAGGGTGTGAAAGTTCGCTATGCGATCCATCCCGTGGCCGGGCGCATGCCGGGCCACATGAACGTTCTGCTTGCCGAGGCCGAAGTGCCCTATGAGCAGGTTGTGGAAATGGACGAGATCAACAACGAGTTTGCCGATACCGATGTGGTGCTGGTGATAGGCGCTAATGACGTGGTCAATCCCGCTGCCAAGAACGACAAGTCTAGCCCGATCTACGGAATGCCGATACTCGATGTGTACAAGGCGCGCACCGTGCTGGTGGTCAAGCGCTCGATGGCGACAGGCTATGCCGGGCTGGACAATGACCTCTTCTACATGGATAAGACCATGATGGTGTTTGGCGATGCAAAGAAAGTGGTCGAGGATATCATCAAGGCGATCGCCTGAGGTGACCGGCTGGGTGAATTAGTGATCACCTTTTCAAGCGTTTCGTGGACTTGGCTTATGCGGGGCCGAAATTCATGCCGATCGACAAACGTCTTGCACTGCTCAGGTTGATGCTGACCGAATGCTGGACAGAAGGTAAAAAAAACACATACATGCCGGATTCAGGCGTGACTACCGTTTGGCTGTGGGGATCGTGAATGATGAGATTCCCCGAATTTTCCGGCACATGCACGTAATAGACGGCTGACAACAGCTCGTCGAATTCGTCATGGTCGTGTCTGCTCGTCGCATCTCCAGGCCCCATGTCGTTGAACCAGAATCCCATCTTAAGCTTGGGCAGTTTTAGCAGGGCAGCGGCAAATGCTTGAGCCTGGTCAAGAACGGTTTCAAGCTGCGGAATATGCGCAGGATCGAGATACAGGTTCTCGTAACGTCCGCCAAAGGAATGGCTGCGCCGCCTGAAATCTTTCTCATCAAGCAGGAGGTAGCTTTTCAGGATAGCATCGTTGATTCTGCCTGCATTTGCAAGATGGCCAATGTGTATGGGTGAATTTTGCGCAAGCATCTAGGCCAGTTGAATCTTTGCCAGCACGTTTCTGACCAGCTGCATTGCGCGCTCATTGCTTGATGCCTCGCAATAACAG